>CALEIY010000128.1 GCA_937898665.1 Candidatus Bathyarchaeota archaeon
CCCCCCTACTATCCACTGATCATCACTCTCCTCCCCTTCATCTCAGCCTACTTCCTCGCCAGAATCTGGATTGAGGATTCTAGAAGATCTGCTCCTCGGCATAGACCTCTAGGCCTCTATCCGTTATCCTATACGGCCTAGGCTGATCATCGTGGTCGACCCCCCTCATCTTCTCAACCTCAATCGTCCTCACCAATCCCCTGTCAGCCCTAATCCTCTGCAGGATAATGACCCCATGGGCTAGATACTCCTCCAACTGAACCCCGCGTTCGAGACCCCTCGCCCTCAGCTCCAGGGTTGCAATATTCGTCGTCCCGAGGCTGTCGAGGAGGGAGAAGAGTTCGAGGATCACCTCCCTCCTCCTCACCACATCTGGATAGATGAGGGTCAACGAGGTGAGGGGGTCGATGACAATCCGCTTCGCAGAGACCTCGTCGACGGCATCCCTGATCCTAGACTTCAACCTGCCGATGTCGAATCTCATCCTCCGTGGATGGGCATCTATGAATAGGAGTCGCCTCTCCCTCTCGGCATCCTCAAGCCTCCATCCGAAGGCCTCCATCTCACGGTATAGATGCCCCCTCGACTCGTCGAGGCTTACGTAGACGCCATTCTCACCGTGATCATAGATGCCCCTATAGAGGAACTGAACGGAGAGGATGGTCTTACCCGATCCAGGGCCGCCGAGGAGGAGGATGGTTCTACCCCTCGGGAAGCCACCTCTCAGCATCCTATCGAGGCCGTCCACGCCGGTGGGAACCCTCTCGATGATGGTCATCAAGGAGATTTGGAGAGTCGAATAGAAAGCGCTTTCCATAACCAAAATCCTTAATGAAATATCTTAACTAGAGGGATGGGGGAGTTTTAACTGGATGGTGAGGGCTGGAGTCTCCTACCTCATCGAGGAGGAGAGGGGTGAGGAGATATACAGGGTGTTCAGGGAAGTCCTAAGAGATGGTTATAGGGGTCTCTGCATAACGAGGATCAACCCCCAGCAACTTGAGAGGGATTTCGGCTTCAGAGATGTGAGGTATATCTGGCTGAGCGATACCAAAGTCGAGGGATACCTCTCCATAAAGGATCTCATAAGGCTGAGCGTGGAGGTCGATAGGTTTCTAAGGGAGGTGGATAGGGGCGTGATACTCCTAGACGGCTTCGAATATCTCTGCGCTCAATACTCCTTCGAGACCACCCTACGCTTCCTACACCTCCTGAGGGAGAGGATATCGACGGGGAGGCATATACTACTGCTCTCCCTCAGCCCCGAGGCCCTCGATAGGAGGCAGCTTATGAGGGTTAGGAGGGAGCTCCAACCCCTGGAGACATGTTTAAGTGGATTTGAGGGCTTCTAACACTCGGGTCGATGAAGTGGTTAAGATAGAGAGGATCATCAAGAGGGATGGCCGAATCGTTGAGTTTGATCCGGAGAAGATCATCACAGCCATCTGGAAGGCGTTGAAGGCCACGGGGAGAGATGATCGAGAGCTGGCTGAGAGGCTGGGCTTACAGGTTGTTGATAAGCTGGAGGAGAGATATGCGGGGGAGATGCCCCACGTCGAGGAGATTCAGGACGTCGTCGAGGAGACCCTAGTCGAGAACGGCCTATACGAGGTGGCGAAGGCCTACATACTATACAGGAGAAGGCGAAGCGAGATCAGGGAGATCAAGAGGCTGCTAGGCGTCACCGACGACCTTAAGCTGACGCCCAACGCCGTCGAGGTTCTGAGAGCCAGATACCTGCTGAGAGACGAGGAGGGCAGGATCACGGAGACGCCTGGACAGATGCTGATGAGGGTAGCCAGATACATAGGCCTCGTCGACGCCCTCTACTGGCCCGAGGTCTATGACAGGGAGGGGGGGCAACCTGAACGTAAGACGGAGATGGAGTATGGGGATTATCACCCTGGAAGGTCAAACCTCAACCAATACGAGTTCGAGATGCTGAGGAGGCTCTACAACCGCCTGGGAGCGGAGGGGAGGATGAGGGTCAGCTTCCCAGAGCTCCTAAGCCTCATCGAGGAGCGATGGGACCAGCTCTACGAGGAGACGATAGAGGTCTTCTATCAGACCATGATGAATAGATACTTCCTACCGAACTCGCCGACCCTGATGAATGCGGGCGCCCCCCTGGGTCAGCTCTCAGCCTGCTTCGTCCTCCCCATAGAGGACTCCATCGAGAGCATCTTCGACGCCCTGAAGGCGACGGCCATGATCCATAAGAGCGGCGGCGGAACCGGCTTTAACTTCTCAAAGCTGAGGCCGAGGGGCGACATAGTGAAGACGACAAGCGGAGTGGCCTCGGGGCCTGTGAGCTTCATGCGCATCTTCGACACGGCGACGGAGGTTATAAAGCAGGGGGGTAAGCGTCGAGGAGCTAACATGGGCATATTGAGGGTTGACCACCCAGATGTAGAGGAGTTCATCAAGGCGAAGAGGGGTGGAGGCTTCAGGAACTTCAACATCTCCGTCGCCGTCACCGACAAATTCATGGAGGCCCTGGAGAGGGATGGGGAGTATCCCCTCATCAACCCTAGAAATGGGGAGACGGTTAAGAGGGTTAAGGCGAGGCATATCTTCAACCTCATCGTCGCCAACGCCTGGGAGACCGGAGACCCAGGTCTCATATTCCTGGACACCATCAACCGGCATAACCCCACACCCCACCTGGGCAGGATAGAGGCGACAAACCCCTGTGGGGAAGTTCCGCTTCTCCCCTATGAATCCTGTAACCTAGGCTCCATCAACCTATCCCTGATGCTGCGGAAGACCGATGACGGCTACGAGGTGGATTGGAGGAGGCTGAGGGAGGTCGTCTCCATAGCCACCCACTTCCTAGACAACGTCATAGACGCCAACCTCTATCCGCTGCCCGAGATCGAGGAGGCGACCCTGAGAACCAGGAAGATTGGCTTAGGGGTCATGGGCTGGGCTGAGATGCTCTTCAAGCTCCGCATCCCCTACGACTCCGAGGAGGCCTTGGAGCTGGCACGGAGGATAATGGAGTATGTCAACTATCACAGCAAGCTCAAATCCATAGAGTTGGCCAGGGAGCGAGGCCCCTTCCCAGCCTTTAAGGGTTCGATCTACGACGATGAGAGGCCGAGACTCCCCTTCGAGGCTGAGGGCGAAGAGCGGATCTACAGCCTCGACTGGGATAGGGTTAGGAGACTCATCGGGGAGTGGGGTATAAGGAATGCGACGACCACATCCATCGCCCCCACTGGGACTATAAGCATCATAGCTGGAACCTCCAGCGGCATAGAACCAGCCTTCGCCCTCGCCTACATGAGGGTAGTCCTCAGCGGCGTGAGGATGCTGGAGATAAGCCCAGCCCTCGAGGAAGCCCTGGAGGCTGAGGGCCTCAAACGGGATGAGGTTTTGAGGGAGGTTTTGAAGACTGGAACCCTGAGGGGCGCTGAGGTTCCCGAGGAATTCCGGAGGATCTTCGTCACCTCCCTAGAAATCGACGCCGATTGGCATGTCAGGATGCAGGCCACCTTCCAGGAGTTCACCGACAACGCCGTCTCGAAGACCGTAAACCTGAGGGAGGACGCCTCCATCGATGATGTGGAGCGGGTCTTCCTCCTAGCCTATAAGCTGGGGTGTAAGGGGATCACCGTCTACAGGTATGGGAGTAAGGGGGAGCAGGTTCTATACCTCGGAGCTCCAACGCCTACGCATCCCTGCCCCGTCTGCGAGGTGTAGAGCTGAGATGGGTAAGATATTCCTCTACTATGGGACGGGGGCGGGGAAGACTACGAACGCCTTGGGCTTAGCGCTTAGATGCGTCGGACACGGCCTCAGAGCCGTCATCATACAGTTCATGAAGGGGAGGAAGGACATCGGTGAATACCTCATCAGGGAGCGCCTCGCCCCCCACTATGAGATATACCAATTCGGGAGGGAGGAGTGGGTCAACCTTCGGAATCCAAGCAGTGAGGATAGGAGGCTCGCCCATAAGGCCCTGGAGAAGGCGAGGGAGATCCTTAGGGAGAGGCCCCACCTATTGGTGCTGGATGAGATATGCCTAGCAGCCTACATAGGCCTCATCGACGTCGACGAGGTTTTGAAGCTACTGGATGAGGTTCCGGAGGAGACGGATATCGTCCTCACAGGTCGATTCTGCCCGCCAGAGCTGATCGATAGGGCTGACATCGTCAACATGATCGTTGAGGTGAAGGCTCCGAAGAGGATCTACACCCGCCTAGGCATAACCCACTGAGGTGTCCAGAGTGATCATGGTTGTGAAGTGGGATGGGCGTAGGGAGCCCTTCCAGAGGGGGAAGATCGTTAAAACCCTTATGAGGATTGGAGCCTCCAGGTCTGTGGCTGAGGAGATCGCCAGACGCATCGAGGATGAGGCCTACGACGGCATATCAACCAGGGAGATACTCGAAGCAGCCTTCAAACATCTAAGCCAATATGAGCCGACGGTCTCGCTGAGGAGAGACCTGAAGTCAGCCCTAGGAGCCTTAAGGCCTAAGCCGGATTTCGAGGAGTATGTACGCATACTGCTGAGGGGGATGGGCCACGGGGTAGAGGGGAATAGGATTCTCAGGGGTAGATGCGCCACCCATGAGGTTGACGGCATCATACACATGGGAGGTGAGACCCTCTACCTGGAGGTGAAGCACCACTCGAATTCGCATACCTATACACCCTTCGAGGTAGCCCTCGCAGCGAAGGCGAAGTGGGACGACCTAATAGAGGGCTATAGGATGGGATTGAACCCCTACAGGATCGATGGGGTTCTCATCGCCACAAATACGAAGCTGACGATGCATGCCAGGAGATACGCCGACTGCGTCGGCATCAAATACCTCGGCTGGAACACCCCTGAGAGTGGAGGCATAGATCAACTCATCGAGGAGACGGGGCATTACCCGATCACGATGCTGAGAAGCCTCAGCGAGGGGGAGCTGGAGAGCCTCTCAGCTGGGGGCATACTCACCCTCAAGCAGCTCCTCTCAGCCCAGCTGCCGCCCTCAATCCCATCCTCCAGGGCCTCAAGGCTGAGGGGGGAGGCGAGAAAGATATTGGAGCTCGCTGAGGGCTAGCTATGCCGCTTTAAGACCCTCCTCTGAACCTCTATGGCGTGGTCGATATCCTCCTCGGTGTTGTAGAAGTGTATAGAGAACCTGACGCCGCCCACCCCACCCTGATACCTCAAAGAGACCACTATGGGCCTCGGCATATTGCTTCGCATCGCCTCAAAACTCTCCTTGTCGACGCTGTATCTCCCCGTCGTGTAGGATATGAGGCCATGCCTCATATCAGGCTCCTCAGGGGTGTTAACCTTACAACCCAGCTCCTTCAGCCGCTCGATGCAGTAGCCTCCGAGACGCTTAACCCTCCGCTCTATGGCCTCAGGCCCCAGCTCGTTGAGATACCTCAAGGCCTCATCCCAGCCCCATAGGATGTCGCCGGTGCACATGCCCATGTCGAAGCGGTCGGCCGTCCGCACGGGTGGATACTCATAATCCTTGACGTTGTCGTGATCCGGATACCAGAACCTTATTCCACGTGGAGTCTCGATGTTGAGGTAGTTCGAGTAGAAGGGGTCAAACTCCTCGATGAGCTCCTCCTTTATATAGAAGATTCCAGCCCCCTCTGGGCCGCACTGCCATTTATAGCTGCCTGAGATGAGGATGTCGACATCCATCTCCCTGACGTCGCAGACCACGGCGCCGAGGGATTGGAAGGCATCGTCGACGACGAGGGCTCCATGCTCATGCGCCACCTCGCAGACGGCCCTGACATCGTAGGTGAAGCCCGTCGTCCAGGCGGTTTGGTTGATGCAGACGATCCTGGTGCGGTCATCGATGGCCTTCTCCAAGTCCTCAAGCCTTATGACGCCGTCGACGTTTCTGACTCGCCGCATCTCGACGCCTAGCTTTCTCAGGTTGAACCATGTATGGCTGGAGGAGGGGTAGGCGAGATCCGTGAAGACGACATTGTCCCCCCTCCTCCAATCTATCAGCATCTTAACTAGGTTGAGCGCTGTGACGACTCGATAGATGTAGCATATCTCCTCCTCCTTCGCGTTGATCAGCTTAGCAGCCTCCTTCTTCGCATGCATCGCCTTCTCGGAGAGAAATGGATGGTTTGCTATGTCGTCTCTCCCAGCCAGCCGCAGCCTCCAGAACTCCATTATGGCTTCGAGCCAACGCCTATTAGGGGTGGAGATATTTGCGCAGTCGAGGAAGGTGACATGCCTAAGAAGGGGGAAATCCTCCCTTATCTTCTCCACATCCCTATCGACATCCATACATCATAATGGGGAGCTGTAGAGTTCTTAACACCATCCCTCGTAGATCCTGCCCCTCTCCTCCTCGCCGCTTTGAAGACGCTCCCACATCTCCCTCGCCATCTCATCAGCCCTAGGCGTCGGATAGCGTCGAGTCACACAGCCTAGGCATAGCTCATCTCGACGCAGCCCCGTCGCCTTGACATAATCCTCTATGGGCTGATAGTTGACGCTGTCAGCCCCGATCTCCTCAGCTATCTCCTCAGGCGTCCTCCAAGCCCCGATGAGCTCGCTGTAGGTGGCCATGTCGATGCCGTAGAAGCAGGGGGCTATGATGCGTGGATAGGTGATGAAGAGATGTATCTCCCTGGCTCCGGCGGCCCTTAGACGGCGGACGACGGATCTGGTGGTGTCGCCTCGCACTATGCTGTCATCTACGACGGCCAGACGCCTACCCCTTATCTTCCTGGTTAGGATGTTCACCTTCCTGGCGAGTATAAGCTCCCTCTCCTCAGCCTTTGAGATGAAGGCCCTCTGGGTGACGTATCTATGCCTCCTCGTCGCCATCTCCCAGGGAAGCCCCGATGCGATGTGGAAGCCATAGGCGGCGTCATTCGCAGTCTCCGGCAGCGAGATGACGACGTCGCATCTGGAGGCGACATCCTCGAATCTCCTGGCCAGATTCATCCCGAACTGGACTCTGGCCTCATAGACGTAGCGGTCGTTGAAGAGGGAGTCGGGCCTGGCGAAGTAGGCGAACTCGAAGGCGCAGAAGGCTCTGCGGCCGCTATATCTAACCCTCTCCCTGTGAAGCCTCCCCTCCTCGATCCAGAGTAGCTCTCCTGGAGAGACCTCGCCGCAATACTCCAATCCATTTATGTCTAGGCCGACGCTCTCAGAGCTGAAGGCCTTTATGCCCTCGCCGCAGCCGTGGCATAGGGGCTTTATACCTAGGGGATCCCTGAAGGCTAGGAGGGTTCCATCATCTATCAGGCAGACGGTTGAGTAGGCCCCCTCCACCTGATCCATGCAGAGCTTAACGGCCTCCTGTATGGATCCCTCCTCCTCCAATGTTCCGAGAAGAAGCCTATTCAGGGCGTGGGCATCCGATAGGCCTTCGGGTAGGCCTAGGGAGCTGCGTAGCTCCCCCATATTCACGATGTTTCCATTGAAGGATAATGCGATGGAGCGTCGACTGCCACGCTCCAACACCGGCATCGCATTCCTCCGCAGCGACTCCCTATCGACTGAGCCTGAGGTCGTATACCTGACATTTCCGATTCCCAGCCTCCCTGGGAGGCTCTCCATAAGGGTCTTAAGCTCCTCCCCTGATAGAGCTGGTATCATACCCAGCTCCCTGTATAGCCGTATGCCATCGCTGAGGGTGGCGAAGCCATGGCTTTGATGGCCGCGGTGATTCTGAGCTAGCAACCCCCAATACAGGTAGGGGAGGGCCTCACCATCTTCGACGTATATGCCATAGACGCCGCAGTTTTCATGGAGACTCATCGGATAGCTCCTCCATAACCTCATCGACGGTTTTGAGGTCGAAGGCGTCTAAGGGTCGACGTCCGCTGAGAACCTCATAGGAGGCGACGCATCGCTTCGAGACCTCCCTAACAACGGGGCCTGGAATCTCAGGTGGCTCCCCGTCTCCGGTATAGCCGATGCGGCGTAGATACTCCCTCAGGAACTCCTTGTCGAGGCAGTGGGCCTCCTGGGGTCTGCCAGGCTCATAGCGGCGCATATCCCAGAACCTCGCCGAGTCATGGGTTGGAGGCTCATCTATCTGGATGAGGATGCCCCTCCACCTCCCAAACTCAAGTTTAAAGTCTGGTATTATGATCCCCCTCCTCTCAGCCTCCCGGCGGTAATAATCGAAGAGGCTATAGGTCGCCTCCTCCAGCTCGCTCCACTCATCCCTGGTGACGAGACCCCTATCGATGGCCTCGGCCTTGGATAGCTCGACGTCATGTCCAGTCTCGCTCTTCGTAGTCGGCGTCAATATCACCTCGGGGAGCTCCTCAGCCATCTGCAGGCCGTTTGGAAGCCTAACACCGCTGATGACCCTGACGCCACGCTTATAGGCCCTCCAGGCTGAGCCGTAGAGGTAGGCTCGACATATCCACTCGATGTCTATGCGCTCAGCCTTTACAACCCTCATGGTTCTCTCATCGACGGATTCGATGAAGTGATTTGGGAAGATGTCTTTAGTCTTCTGAAACCAGTAGACCGAGAGGGCGTGGAGGCTCACCCCCTTATGGGGTATCAACGTTGGATAGACGACGTCGAACGCCGATATGCGATCCGTGGCGACGAGTAGGAGCTCCTCCCCCAGATCATAGATGTCTCGAACCTTCCCCCTTCTTAGGAGGCGCCTCCCAGGGAGATTCGAGGCTCTTAAAACCTTGACATATCCCGGGCCGAGGGGGTCTGGGACGAGGTAGGACTCCTCCAAATTCGGCCCTCCAACACCTCACCTCTAAACCCACACTCGATTATATCAAGATTGTTTCAACCCCTTACCGGTTAAGACTTAAGGGTTGAGAAACATGGTGGATGGGGGAGTTGGTCTCAAGCAGACTTAAGGAGTGGTTCCAGGAGGTGGTTAAACCCCTCGCCCAGCTTCTCTCAGATATGGGGCTAAAGCCCAATCATCTAACCCTCCTTGGACTCTCGATCTCAATGCTCTCCGCCCTCTGCTACCTAAACCTCCATAGGGCTGTGTGGATGCCCCTGGCGGCCTCGCTTCTCCTCCTCCTCTCAGGTCTAATGGACGCCCTCGACGGGGTTCTAGCCAGGATTAGGGGTGAGGCCTCACCCCTCGGAGGCTTCCTAGACTCCCTCGCCGATAGATACTCAGACGCCATAGTCCTAGCCTCCATCACAGTCGCAGGCCTCTGCCCCCCGATCTATGGTCTAGCAGCCCTCGCAGGCTCGCTTCTAGTCAGCTACTCCAGAGCTAGAGCAGAGGTTGAAGGCGTCTCCATGGCGGGCGTAGGCATAGCTGAGAGGGGGGAGAGAGTCATACTGCTGTCGGCATCGACTCTCCTCACCTACCTAAAGGCCGAGGCCCTCCCCCTCAGCATCCTCCTATTGGCCCTACTCACCCACATCACGGTGATCCAGAGGGCCCTCCACGCCTATAAGGCCCTCAAACCTAGCGCCTCCTGATGGGGGCTCTAAGCTTCCTCTCCTCCTTAGACCTGATCTTCACTATGCCATAGTGGACGGCGCAGCTTATACAGGCGTAGCGGGTAACCTGATACCTGGAGATCCTCGCCCCCATCTTCTTCAACTCCTTCCAAAGTCGGGGATCGACGACGGAGCTCCATCGGGTGATCTTCTTCGCCTTATCCCTCGGGACGAGGGCCCCGCAGTAGCTACATTGGACTACCCCTGAACGCCCCTTAGACCCCTTGGATCTACCGCCGCTACTCCTCTTCTTAGGCATCTCCAATGTAGAGGGCGGCCTCCTATAAATACCCTCGTATAATCTCTAAGATGATGTGCCGAGTCTAACGGTGGTCGGCCATATAGCTGTAGATAGGATCATCACGGAGAGAGGCTCCAGAGTTCAGCTTGGAGGACCACCCACCTACGCATCCGCCACGGCGAGGCTTCTAGGCTTGAGAATCGACGCCGTCACGAAGATCGGGGGAGACCTGCCATGGGGGTTTAGAGCCAGGCTTAGGATGCTCGGCCTGAAACCCATAATCGTCGAGGGATGTGAGACAACTCGATTCATCCTCGACTATAGAGGTGGACGGCGCCGCCTCTCGGTGGAGGCCGTATGTGAGGCCATAAAGCCAGATGAGGTTGAGGATGCCTCCAGGGATGCGGTGATGCTGACGCCGATCATCGGCGAGGTTCCAAGGGAGACGGCTCTAAGGCTGAGGGGGGCTGGCATCCTCGCCTTGGATCCCCAGGGCTACCTTAGAACCCTAAACCCCGACGGCTCGATAGGGTTGAGGCCCTGGCTAGACCTGGAGCTCCTCTCAGCCATAGACATCTATAAATCCACCCTTCGGGAGTTGAGGCTGATAACCGGTGTGGAAGCCCCCTTGAAGGCTTTGGGGAGGCTTCACGGGATCGGCGTTGGAGAGGCCATCGCCACCCTAGGCGATGAGGGGGCGATACTCTCGCTCGGCGATGAGGCCTATAGGATTCCAGCCTATAGGGTTGAGGCCGTAGACCCGACGGGGGCTGGAGACGTCTATCTCGCCGCATACCTCATAGAACGCCTCAGAGGGGGAGAGCCAACCTGGTGTGGAGCCTTCGCCTCCGCCACGGCCTCCCTAATCGTGGAGACGGCTGGGGCATCCTTCAAGGCCTCGTCTAAGGAGCTTCAGAGGAGAGCCTATGAGATATATGGGGAGGTTAAGAGGCTCCGAGGATGAGGCGCCTAGCGGTGAGGTAAACCAATAGGGCTATGGAGAGGTCGAGAAGCCAGAGCAGGGGCAGAGGCATGGGTCGACGCCCCTTCTCAACCCTATCAAAGCGAATCTCAGTCTTCTCCTCAGCTGAGATCGAGGAACTCGCAGCCTTAACCGATTCACCGGCCTCCCTCTCAGGTGCGAGGAGGGGGACGGCTGAGACGAGGAGTGGGCCTAAAACGAGGGCGGAGATCACGTAGGCCAGCAGTCGACGATGATCCACATCCAGCGATTCCCCCTCACCCTATTAATATCTACAGTTTAGAACAGTGGCAAATCAAATAGGGTTGGAGACGTTAAGAGAGGATGTTGAGGGAGATCGAGGAGAGGCTGAGGGAGGAGGCTGGGGAGGCAGTCGCCCTAGCCTACAATAGGCCGTCGAGGACTCTGAGGGAGATCACAGCCCTAGCCGTCCTGGAAGCTGGAGGCGTGTGGAGGCGTAGGGTAGAGCTGGAGGAGCGGCGATTAGACCTCCTCATGGTTGAGAGAAAGCTCTTCGAGGAGGACGTCGAGGCCTCAACGCTGCTGGACACCGCCGCTGGGAGGCTACTCATCCCCTATAGGGCCATCATCGGCGGGGAATATCTCTCAAGGTGGG
Source organism: Candidatus Bathyarchaeota archaeon (assembly GCA_937898665.1). GTDB lineage: Archaea > Thermoproteota > Bathyarchaeia > TCS64 > B23 > B23. Next base: position 11,282 of record CALEIY010000128.1, read on the forward strand.
AGGAGGCCTATAGGAGGAGGAAGATCCTGGAGAGCCTTAAGGCTCTCATCCTTGAGAGGCCTGAGCTTTCAAGGGAGCTACGCATAGACCCCCGATACTTCGCCTATGACATCCTCATGTCCCTCTCCCACATCCTACCTCAGGCTGAGGAGGAGCTCAACACAGTTGAGGGGGGCGCACCCGAAGGCTTCCTCAAGACCCTCAGGGAGTTGGAGGGGGAGGGCTATATACGAGTGGAGGATGGATACATCGTCATCGACGAGGACTACATAGATGAGGTTTTGAAGAGGGGGTCAAGAACCCTCGAGCAGCTGGAGTCGATTAGGAGGGCGATAAGGGAGCTCATAGCCGACGGAGTGAATGGAATCCTAGACCTCTTGAGGGGGCTGCCCCTCTACCCCCTAATCGAGGAGGCTCTCCCAAGGCTGAGGCAGAGACTCCCCCAGCCGGATAGGTTTCTATACTTCCCCACGGCTAGGGGTCTAACAAGCCTATCGGAATCCCTCAGCGTGGAGGAGCTCGTCTCAAGGTTGGAGCCTGAAGCCGAGGCTGAGGAGGTTGAGCTGAGGAGGATCGGCGGAGTCCTAAACGAGGTCTATCTGCTAATCTACACGGTGGAGGGTGAACAGCGTAGAGCTGTGGTGAAGTGGTATCCGAACTGGACGAGCCTGAAATGGACGCCCGTAGCCCTCTGGACCCTTGGAACAAGGGGCTTCGCCATCGCGGGCCGTGAACGGATGGAGCGTGAATGCGCCTCAACGCTATTCCTAAGCCGAGGGGGGATACCCGTCCCAAGGGTTCTATACGCCAGCTTCATGGATCGCCTACTGGTCAAGGAATACGTTGAGGGATCCTCCTTCGTCGAGGTTGTGAAGACGATCCTGAGGGGGAGGACCGATTTATTCGGGGAGGCCGTCAGTCGTCTTGGTGAGACGTTAGCCCTGATCCACGGCCTCGGGGCGACGGTGGGCGACTGTAAGCCCGACGACTTCATCCTCTCCGATGGGAGGCCCATCCTCGTCGACCTGGAGCAGGGATCAAGGGGTGGAGACGCCTCCTGGGATGTAGCCGAGTTCCTATACTTCTCAGGGCGCTATGCGAGTCCACTAGACCCCCTCGAGGGGGCTGAGAGACTCGTCGAACTCTTCGCCCAGGGCTACCTGGAGGGTGGTGGAAGCCTTGAGGTTCTGAGGGAGGCGGGGAGGCTGAGATACTGGAAGGTCTTCACACCCCTAGTTCTACCCCAAGTCCTATACACCATCTCCAGGAGGCTAAGGGGACTCAAAGCCTAAAGGCTCCAATAGGCCTCTAGGCGACGCTCCAACTCCTCGACGACTCTAAGGGTTCTCTCAAATATCCCCCTCCCAGCCCTAGGAGGCTTCGAAGCCTCCTCCAATTCGACGTCGAAGCCGGCAACCCCTGAAAGCAGCGCAAGCCACCCCATGGCGACCGTCTGGGGGTTGTAGCCGCTACAGCAGAAGTCGACGACTCCGCAGCCGGCCTCCGAGGCCGCCTCGGAGACCGCCTCACCTATACGTCTCAAGCCGCTGAGCGAGAAGCCTAAGCTAGCAAGTCCATCCTGGAAGTGGGGGTCTGAACCACCGTTGCGGAGTATTATCTCAGGCCTAAACTCCCTGGCCAAGGGCTTGAATATGCGCTGGAGCACGACCTCAAGGCAGCGGTCATCAGCCCCAGGTGGAAGGGGGATGTTCACAGTGTAGCCCTCACCCTCCCTCTCGCCGATTTGATGGATGAAGCCCGTCCCAGGGTAGATGGTTCTCGGATCCTGATGTATGGAGATGAAGAGGATGTGGGGGTCGTCGTAGAAGATGTCCATGGTTCCATTTCCGGCGTGGGCGTCGGTGTCGAAGATGAGTATGCGACTTAGCCCCCTCCTCTCCATGAGGGCCTGGGCGCAGATGGCTACGTCGTTGAAGACGCAGAAGCCCCCGCCATAATCCCTGCCAGCGTGGTGGAGACCCCCACCGACGACCTCAGCCACCCTGTAACGGCCGTCGACGACCAATTCACCAGCCCTGAGAGCCGAGCCGACTATCAGCCTCGCAGCCCTAACAATGCCTGGATTCAGAGGAGTATCAGCTGAGAGCGGTATACGCCGCTCAGCCATCACCTCCACCATTCTGATATACGCCGGCGAATGGATGAGCTGTAGGTCCTCATCCCCAGCGGCCTCCGGCTCAAGGAGATCCACGTCATCTCGGTTCAGTATGCCCTTAGACCTCAGCAGATCCATGAAACGTGGGAAGCGGTCTCCCCTGAAGGGATGGCCGAAGCCGAAGTCGTAGTTGATGAGATCTGGATGATAGAGGATGGCGACTCGATCCACAATTATCCTCTCGAGGGCGAGGATAAAAAGGGTCTTCGATTATAGGGGTATGTCGAGGGTCTCCTTAGCCGTGTCGAAGACCATACAGGTTAGCGTCTTCTCTATCCCCTTCACCATCCTCAGCTTGTCGACGACGAAGCGCCCGATCTCGGCGACGTCTCGGGCCTTAACCTTTATGAGGATGTCCCAGTCGCCCGTGATGATGTGAACCTCCTGAACCTCTGGGAACCTGGCGATCTCCCTCGCGATCTCCCTCTGATCCAGGGTCTCACTGATGCCTGGGGTTCTATATGTGAAGGAGGCGAGTATAAAGGCCGTTGTGGGTCTGCCCAGCTTCTCCGCATCCAGGATGGCCTTATATCCCTTAATTATCCCCTGCTCCTCAAGCCGCTTTATGCGTGAGTATATCGTTGTCTGCGGACATCCCAATCGTTCAGCTATCTCCCTCGCCGAGGCCCTCCCATCCCGTTGGAGGATGTGGAGTATCTCCCTATCCCTATCGTCGAGCTTCATCATAAAAATTACGATTTAAATGCCCATTAAAATGTTTATCCTCGTATTTTTAACGAGAATTCATGGAAAAATTTTAAATCCTGGGGATCTCGTCCCTCAAACCCATGATGACCCTGGACGTCGGGGAGTTGAGGGGGAGACTCTGGAGGCGTTACAGGGAGATTAGAGAACCCTGGATGAGGTGGATGCTGAGGGTTCAGGATGAGGCCCTCTCAGCCCTGAGAGACTTCCTCAGGGGGGAGGGCTTCATAGAGATACTCGCCCCCATCATCGGGCCGGTGACCGATCCAGGGATCAGGGGTGCGAAGCAGGTCTCCATCGACTATTATGGTGAGAGATTCAAGGTGATGAGCAGCATGATACTCTACAAGCAGATGGCCGCCACGGCTCTGGGCAGGATCTTCGCCCTCTCACCGAACATAAGGCTCGAACCCCTAGAGGCCCTCTATACTGGTAGGCATCTCGCGGAGTTTAGGCAGCTAGACCTAGAGGTGGCTGAGGCCACATACCTCGACCTCATGGAGCTTGGGGAGAGGATGCTGATCTACGTCCTGAGAAGAGTTAGGAGGGAGTGCGCCGAGGAGCTGGAGAACCTGGGCAGGGAGCTGAGGATACCCTCCAGACCCTTCAAGAGGCTGACCCACGCCGAGGCCGTTGAGCTGCTCAGGGAGGAGGGCTTCAACCTCAAGCATGGGGAGGAGATACCCTGGGACGCCGAGAAACACATCTCATCCCTCTTCCAGGAACCCTTCTGGATCATAGACTACCCGATAACGGCTAGGGGCTTCTACGACAGGGAAGACCCCGATAGGCCTGGAATCCTCAGGGACTTCGACCTCCTATACCCAGAGGGCTATGGGGAGGCCATCTCCGGCGGCGAGAGGGAGTATGAATACGAGCGAGTTCTGGCGAGGATGAAGGCGAGGGGAGAAAACCCAGAGGATTATAGCTGGTATCTTGAGATGCTACGCGAAGGCATAAAGCCCACAGCCGGCTTCGGCATAGGCGTGGAGAGGCTCACCAGATACCTCTGCGGCCTGAAATACATCTGGGACGCCGTCCCCTTCCCAAAGGTTCCAGGGATACCCTCACCCTAAATAGAGGGAGGAGTCTATCCCAGAGGACTCATCTAAGGCCTCCTCCCCCTGAAAGACCTATGGGAAACCGCCAATCCAGGCTGGATTTCACCTCCTTATTCACGATAATGGCATCAAAGCCCAACCTATAACAGCCCTATAATTTTCCCATGATGTTAATGGTTCCATTAACCAACTCAGGAAGCTTTTAGGCCTCTAAACCCCCTAGAAATCGAGATGGAGCTCATCGAGGAGGGGTGCGACGTCCTCCTATACCTCGACCATCGAAGAACATACCTGGTGAAGGTTAGGGGAGACAGAGAATTCCACACCCATAAGGGATTCATACGCCTCGGGGAGCTCATCGGAAAGCCCTATGGATGCGCCGTAGAGAGCAATCTCGGCGTCCGATTCTACGCTCTAAAGCCCCTTATAAGGGATAGGGTTTTGAAGACAGAGCGGAGAACCCAGGTCATCTACCCGAAGGATATGGGCTTCATACTCCTCATGGCCGATGTGGGGCCTGGAAGCAGGGTTGTGGAGGCTGGAACGGGGAGCGGGGCGCTAACCCTCGCCCTCGCCAACGCCGTGAAACCGGATGGAAAGATCTACAGCTATGAGATACGGCGGGAATTCCAGAGGGCTGCGATGAGGAACATCGAGAGGGCGGGCCTAGCAGACTACGTCGAGTTCAAGCTCCGCGACATCACAGAGGGGATAGAGGAGGAAGAGGTGGATGCCGTCATCCTCGACATGGCGACGCCCTGGCTCGTCGTCCCCCACGCCCATAAGGCCCTAAAGGGTGGGGGAGTCTTCCTCTCCTTCAGCCCAACCATAGAGCAGGTTATGCGAACCGTCTCAGCCCTGAGGGAACACCCCTTCATCGAGGTGGAGACCTATGAGATCATGCTGAGGCGCTTCATCGTCGAGGAGAATCGGACGAGGCCCGAGACCCTGATGATAGGGCATACGGGATATATAACGGTGGGGAGGAAGGTCTTAGAATAGTGGAGATGGTGAGCGAGATGTTCGATGAGAAGGCTATGGGATTGATGAAGCAGCTCATGGAGGCCTTCGGGCCTCCAGGCTTCGAGAGGGAGGTTGCCTCGCTGCTGAAGGGCTATCTGAAGCCCTACGCCGATGAGATCGTCGCCGACAAGCTCGGCTCCATAACCTTCGTAGTTAAGGGTTCCGAGGAGCGTCCGAGGGTTCTATTGGCGGGGCACATCGACGAGGTGGGCTTCATAGTCTCCTCCATCACCGATGAAGGCTTCCTCACCTTCCACCCCCTAGGAGGATGGTGGAGCCAGGTGCTGCTGGGTCAAAGGGTGGTCGTAAGAACCAGTAAGGGGGACATCGTCGGCGTCATAGCCGCCAAGCCGCCGCACATACTGCCGGAGGAGGAGAGGAAGAAGGTTGTCGACATCAAGGATATGTACATCGACATCGGGGCGACGAGCAGGGAGGAGGCTGAGGCGACGGGCGTTAGGATCGGAGACCCCATCGTCCCCTGGAGCCCCTTCACCCTCATCCAGGAGGGGAGGGTGGCGATGGGTAAGGCCTTCGACGACCGAATCGGGGCCTTCGCCATAGCCGAGGTGATACGCCGAATAAAGGAGGGGGGCATAGAGCATCCAAACACGGTTTATGGAGCCGCAACGGTTCAGGAGGAGGTGGGCCTAAGGGGGGCGCAGACAATATCGCATGTCGTCAACCCCGACGTCGCCATCGTCCTAGAGGTAGACATCGCTGGGGATGTCCCAGGCATAAAGCCTAGGGAGGCCCCGACGAAGATGGGGAAGGGGCCTGGCCTACTCACCTTCGATAGGACGATGATACCGAACCAGCCCTTCAAGGAGTTCATCATAGAGGTCGCCAGGCGATGTCAGATACCCCTCCAGCTCAGCCATGTCACAGGTGGAACCGACGCTGGACGCATACACCTCCAGAGAGCCGGATGCCCATCAGCCGTCATCACGATACCCACGAGGCATATACACAGCCACACATCCCTCCTCAGCCTCAGAGACGTTGAGAACGCCATCAGATTGACGGTGGAGCTCATCAAACGCCTCGACATGGAGACCGTCGAGGGATTCACAGCCATCTAATAGCCTAGAACATCGTTACCCTTTTTAACCCCCTAAGCCTACGATAGAGAGGCGTCGGGGGGAAGGGCTTCGACACCTCCTGGAATCCCTGGCTGAGACTTATACAGGGAGATCTCCCAGCCGACGCCTTAGAGCATCAAGAGGTGTATAGTTTTGGTGATGATTAGACTGCCCAGCGGCGAGTATAGAGAATGCGAGGCTGAACGCATAATAGACTGCCTACCCGAGGGAGTCGGCCTAATAGCCCGAGTCGACGGTAGACTACTAGACCTAACGGCTCCACCCCCAAGGGAAGGGGAGGTTGAGATACTGGACTTCAACTCCAGGGAGGGGCGTGAAGCCTACTGGCATACGACTTCACATATACTCGCCCAGGCTGTGAAGGAGCTATATCCCAACGCGAAGCTGGGCATCGGGCCGCCGATAGAGGAGGGCTTCTACTACGACTTCGACATCGGCGACGAGGTCTTCACACCCGAAGACCTGGAGCGCATAGAGGGGAGGATGAGGGAGATCATAGAGCGAAACCTACCCCTCAAGCGCGTCGAGATGTCTAGAGAGGAGGCTATCAAGCTATTCCAGGAGCGGGGTGAACCCTACAAGGTGGAGCTCCTAAGGGAGATGGAGGAGAAGACCGTCTCGGTCTACTGGCAGGGGGACTTCGTAGACCTATGCCGAGGCCCCCACCTCCCCTCAACCGGCTATGTTAGATATGTGAAGCTCCTATCCTCCTCCTCAGCCTACTGGAGAGGCATAGAGACCAATCCCGTAATGCAGCGCATCTATGGCATCAGCTACCCCGAGGAGGAGATGCTGAGGGAATACCTCCACCGCCTTGAGGAGGCTAAGCGCAGGGATCACAGGGTTCTCGGAGCAAAGCTGGATTTATTCTCCATACATGAGGAGTGTGGAGCCGGCCTCATACTATGGCATCCGAAGGGGGCGATGCTGAGGAGGATCATCGCCGACTACGTCCTCGACGAATATCTGAAACGGGGTTATCAACTCGTATCGACACCCCACATAGCCAGGGGGGAGCTGTGGGAGATCTCAGGGCATATGGGCTACTACATAGAAAACATGTATGTCTTCGAGAAGGGGGGTGAACGCTACGTCGTAAAGCCGATGAACTGCCCCTTCCACATCCTCATCTACAAGACCAAGACCAGAAGCTACAGAGACCTGCCGATCAGGTATACGGAGCTTGGAACCGTCTACCGATATGAGCGATCGGGGACGCTCCACGGCCTACTGAGGGTTAGGGGCTTCACCCAGGATGACGCCCACATATTCTGCACCCCCGAACAGCTTGAGGACGAGGTTCTAGGCGTCCTCGACCTAACGCTGCACATTCTAAGAACCATGGGCTTCAAGGAGTTCAAGGTCGTCCTATCGACCCGAGACCCAGAGCATCCGGAGAAGTATATGGGAACCGATGAGGAGTGGAGGCGCGCCCAGGAGGCGCTGATTCGGGCGCTGGAGAGGAAGGGGCTGCCCTATGAGGAGGCCCCTGGAGAAGCAGTCTTCTACGGCCCGAAGATCGATATAAAGCTCGTCGACGCCATCGGACGCACCTGGCAGTGCACCACCATCCAGATAGACTTCAACCTACCGAGGAGGTTCAACGTCACCTACATAGGCCCCGACGGGAGGGAGCATCTCGCCGTCATGATCCATCGAGCCCTCTTAGGCTCTCTGGAGCGTTTCATAGGGGTTCTATTGGAGCATTACGCCGGAAACCTCCCCGTCTGGCTCTCACCGATCCAGGTTAGGGTTCTCCCCATCAGCGATAGGTACGTCGACTATGCCAGGGAGATCTATGAGCGTCTAAGAGGTGAGGGCATCAGGGCGGAGCTCGATGAGAGGGGTTTGACCATCGCATATAAGGTGAGGGAGGCGGAGGAGGAGAAGATACCCTACATGCTCATCGTAGGACGACGAGAATTGGAGTCCCACACAGTATCGGTGAGGAGGCATAGGATCGGAGACCTCGGCCAGATGACCCTGGAAGAGTTCCTGGAGCGGATTAAGAGGGAGATCGAGGAGAAGACCCCTTAGCCTCCATCCTCTCCAGAAGCTCAGCCCAATCGATCTTTATGAGAGCGGCCATGATGATAGCCAATAATATGGCTGTGGCGACAACCCCCCAAAGGCCTCCACCCCCACCGAAGAGATCTCTGATGAAAACATAGCTGAAGCGCCCCGCATAGGCGATGGTGATGCCCATCGCCGTCTTCCCCAGAAACGCAGCCAGCAGCGCCTTTCTGAGATCATAGCGTAGCATCCCGAGGGGTATGAGGATAAGATCATCGGGGAGGGGAAGATAGGCGAAGAGGAAGATGGCGAACATCCCATAGCGCTCAACAAGCTTCCTAGCGCTCTCAAGGCGACGCTGATAACTCTCGCCCAGGAGCTTACGACCCCCAAGGCCGAGCAGATAGGCTGAGAACTCCCCTATAGTGGCCCCGAGGCCGCAGACCAGGCCCAGGAGAAGGGGATTGAGGGTAGCCCCAAAGGCATAGATGGTCAACGTATAGGGGACGGGGAAGAGGATCGTGAAGTTGCCAAAGATGGAGATGAGGAAGGCACCTAAATAGCCGTAAACTCTGACGAAGCCCTCCATCCAGCCCCAGAGACTCATAGTAACCCGCTAAGGAGACTAACCCCTTAAGATTCTTAAAAATGGGTTGTCGTATCTATTAGATTCGGATTGGAGAAAAGTGTATAAACAGGGATTCCGAGGCTAAATATGGGTGAGGAAATTAGGCTCAGCGGGTGAAAAGGCTCAATTAATGGCTGATCTCGTTGAGAGATGGGTAAATAATCCATTACTGATAGGATTGCTGAAATTTCTCTCGAAAAGGGATGAGAGGGGAAGGAGAATTGAGAGAATACTACTCGATTACGCCGGTTTGGATACCGAGCTGAGCTTAGGGGATAAACTGGGGAGCTTCATTCTGAAGACCTTCCTAAAACAGGTTTTAAAGGCCTTAAAGCTCGATGAGGAGAACATCAAGAGGCATCTAAGAATAGGTTATTGGAGGAAAGGGTTGGCATCGGTTCTGGAGGGTATAGCGTGGAGGGGGGTTGAGAGACCCTTCACGGCTTCAGCTCCCTTCCTGATAGTATGGAACTTCACCGATGCATGCAACCTGCGTTGTAAGCACTGCTATCAGGGGGCTGATAGGCCTAAGCCGGATGAGCTCTCAACGGAGGATGCCTTGAGGGCGGTGGACATCATGGCCGACGCTGGGGTGGCCTACATAGCCTTCTCAGGCGGGGAGCCCTTGATGAGACCCGACTTCTTCGAAGTTGCTAAGAGCGTTGTGAAGCATGATATGGGATTCTCCCTCGCAACGAATGGGACATTATTGACGAGGGAGACGGTTAAACGTCTAGAGAAATTGGGGTGCGACTTTGTCCAGATATCCCTCGACGGATTGAGGGAGATCCATAACAGGTTTAGGGGGATAGACTGCTATGATAGGGTTATCGAGGGAATTAAGAACGCAGTTGAATCAAGAATGGCGGTTGGAATAGCGACATGCGTTACGAGATACAACATCCATGAGGTGGACGCACTCATAGATCTCGCTGAGAAGCTTGGGGCAGACCAATTCATACACTACAACTTCATCCCAACCGGGAGGGGAAGGGAGATAATCGAGATGGATATCACACCCGATGAGAGGGAGGATCTCCTAAACCACCTCGCCTCCCAAATAGGTTCGAGGAGGCTGATCCTACTATCGACGGCCCCCCAGTATTCTAGGGTCTGCCTCGGCTATGGATACGTCTCCCTCACCCACTTCGACACCTTTGGACAGCAGCTTGGGAAGAGTGAGGAGGTTGGATTCCTCGCAGAGTTCATAGGTGGATGCGGAGCTGGAAGACTCTATATGGCTTTACAGCCAAATGGAGACCTGACACCCTGCGTCTTCATGCCCATAAAGGTTGGAAACATCCTCGTCGACGACTTCCTAGATCTCTGGTGGAACTCGGAGGTACTCAATAAGCTGAGGGATAGGAGGAGCTTCAAGGGATACTGTGGCAGATGTCCATGGAGGGAGATATGCGGTGGATGTAGGGCGAGGGCCTACGCCTACTTCGGAGATGTCCAGGAGTCCGATCCAGGATGTCCACTCAACATGGATCGATGGAGGATGATCGAGGAGGGGATCCCATCTCCCAGGTTAGAGGCCGAGATCAAGGTAGGAGTCGACGGCTTCGATTAGGTGGCTGAGCCTCTCAGCGAGTCGATCATAATCCATCAGCTCCCATCTCCGGAGAGGTGGAATATCCACGAAGCCATCAGGCTTAAGGAGGGGTACGACATTCTCCGCCCTAAGCTCCATAGGCTCCCTCCCAAGCTCCCTATAGGCATTCAGCATCTCCAAGTAGTCATCTGGGTCATAGAAGATCGCCGATCCAGGTGAAACACCTATGATCGCATCGTATTTGATCTCAGGTGTTGGTGAGGCGGCGTCGTTATATCCCTCAACTATTAGGGCCTCACAGCTTTCCAAGACCTCCCCCAGGCATGTTGATATAGCCCTTTTAGACAGCCTCCCATGTATCCCACTCCACTCCTCCATGTTATCTATCTCCACCACCTCCTCCGCGTCGGCCCTCAGGGCGTTGAGATAATCCTCGTCGACGAGAAGCCTATGGGTTGAGAGGCCCCTATTTAACACGATGATATGCCTCATTCCCCCATCCCACACCGTATATCTCTCAACGATGAGGTGCGTGTAGATGTCCTCCTCCAATAGATAGAGCTCCCGCCCCATCCCCTCCTCAAGGAGGTTTTTAGCCTTTAATGGCGTGAAGAGGGCGTCAATGGGGTTTAGAAGCTCATAGGGTAGGGTGCAGCATGATGCCTCCCTCAGCTTTGTTATATCCTCGCAGTATAGCCTCCCCTCGGATCGACATCTCAGATAGGCGTCATATTGATACCATAGGTTGTGGCCAGCCCTAGGCTTGAAGGGGACCACCATAACACCCGCTTTGTGTAGCCCCCTACAGATGGCTGAGGCGACCGTCGTCTTCCCAGAGTCATGTGGTAGGAGGCCGAATATTAGGAGGCTCCTCCGAGGCATCAGGGGTTTGGGGAGGATTCAATGGAGTTAAACCTTAGGGTGGAGGCCTAGCTCCGAGGGTGACCTCCACATCCATGGTCTTTCCCTCCCTAATGATGGTGAGCACAGCCTTGTCTCCAGGCCTTTTATGCCGCTCCATGTAGAGGACGAGGTCGTAGAACTGCCTGACGGCGTGTCCATCCACGCCGATGATTATGTCGCCTCCCACCTTCACCCTGCTGCCATCTATGATGGCCTCGGTGGTTCCGCCTCTAAGACCAGCCTTCTCAGCTGGCCCCCCCTCAACGACGTCGACGACGAGGCATCCCCGGGTTGAGGGGTCTAAGCCCATCGCCTCTGCGATGGCCGGCGTCACATCCATCCCCTCTATGCCGAGGTATGGATGCTCATAGGTTCCCTTCTCTATGAGGTCTGGAAGCTCCCTCTTGATGGTGTCGATGGGGATGGCGAAGCCTATGCCCGCAAACTGCCCCGTCCCGCTGACGATGGCGGTATTCATACCCACCACCTCCCCCCGCATATTTAGCAGGGGGCCGCCGCTGTTACCGGGGTTTATGGCGGCATCGGTCTGGATGACATCGACGATGACGAAGCCCCTCGGAGCTCTCATCTGCCGGCCTAGGGCGCTGATCACACCTACGGTCATGGTCCCCTCAAGGCCGAAGGGGTTCCCTATGGCGATCACCCGCTCCCCAACCACAAGCTGGGAGGAGTTCCCGAATTTCACTGGTTTGAGGAGGCTCTCAGGGACATCGACATCTATGACGGCCAGGTCGACGTAGGGATCGGTTCCAACGATCTCCGCCTCGGCGATGGTTCCATCTGGGAAGGTAACCTCGATCTCCCTAGCACCCTCCACGACGTGGTTATTGGTGATGATCCTCCCCTCCTTGTCGTAGACGAAGCCTGAGCCTGTTCCCCTGCCGAAGGGGGTTCTCACCGAGATGAGGACTACCGACCACTTGGTTCGATTATATATCTGAACCAGGGTTAGGGACTCCGATGCGTTTCCAACTCTAAGTATTTTGATCTCATCTCTCAGCGATGAGACCTCCGATTGGAGGCTGTGGATCTGAAACCTGAGCGTCTCGATCTCCCCCTCAAGCCTCGAGGCCCTAAGCCTGAAGTCTAGGACGAAGTAGGCTAGAGCCACGATGTTGAGGGTCAGGATGATGATTACGGCGATGGATAGTAGACTCCTCCTAGGTCTCTCACTCACCTCCATGGTCGACACCCTACTCCTAAAGTTGCGTCTATAAAATAAAGGGTAATCACCCTTAAACTATGAAGGTGCGGCTCGCAGCCCTCTTTACCGGTGGTAAGGACAGCACCTATGCGGCTCACCTCGCCGAAGATCTAGGCGAACTCAGATACCTGGTGACGATGATCCCACAGCGAGAAGACAGCTGGATGTTCCACACCGTGAATATAGGGCTGGCATCCCTGATAGCCGAGGCCTACGGCGTGGAGCATGTAGCAGCATCCACCTCCGGCGTCAAGGAGGAGGAGCTCCAAGACCTGAGGAGGGTTCTTGAAGGCCTCGACGTCGACGCCGTCATCTCAGGCGCCATAGCCTCAAACTATCAGCGGAGACGCATAGACAAACTCTGCCAACAGCTCGGCCTCAAGCATATCACACCCCTATGGGGGAGAAACTCCGCCGAGCTGTTGAAGGAGATGCTGGAGGCAGGCCTCAGGATCATGGTTACAGGTGTAGCGGCTCTGGGCTTAGATGAGCGCTGGCTTGGCAGGATCATCGATGAAGAGGCCCTCAGGGAGCTGTTGGAGCTGAATCGGCGATATGGCATCAACATATGTGGCGATGGAGGCGAGATGGAGACACTGGTGCTGGATGCCCCCTGGTTCAGATATAGGGTTGAGATCCTGGAGGCGGAGAGGCTGTGGGACGGTATAAGTGGGGTATACCACATTCGGAGGGCGGAGCTTATACCTAAAGGCTAGAAGGGTTTAAACCTCCACTTCTCCACCAGCCGCTCCTTCTTCCGCCTCCTCTTAAACTCCTTATAATGCTCCTCGCAGAGATATGCCCTCCGACCCTCGACATCCAGACCCGCAGCCTTAGCCCTCTCAACGGAGACGGATCTCACAGCCGGCTTAGAGCAGCCCTTAACGCTGCATCCGACGCCTCTTTTAACCCTCCCCATGGCGACGAGTAGAATAGGCTGACTGCCTTTAAAGGCTTTCACAATCTAGTGCAAAAAGGGGTTAGCCAGGCCTGATGTTGAAGGGGGTTAGGGCCCTGGCCTCGATGCCTCCCCCCTCGATCTCATAGGCGGCGTAGAACTCAACGACGTAGCCCTCACCCTCATGGGAGAGCATTAGGGCATCGATGGTCAGCGTATCCCCCGCTCCCAGGGGGTCTCCATCGAGGAGCTCCTCTGTGGTCATCACCTCTCCCTCGACGAGCCATCTATGGGGCAGAGCCACATGGACCTCCTCATCTTCGATCTCCAGGACGAGGATGCGCCCCTCCACCAGTAGGAGCTTCCCCTCCAGCGTCGTCGCCTCTCCATGGGTTAGGATGAAGCGTATCAGCCTCCATCGGCAGCAGGGATGTCGCCTAGGGGAGACACCTCCACCCTGCTCTCCCTCCCCCTCGCCCTGAGACCAGCCCAGGGGTAGGAGGGTCAAGCCTCCTAGGGCGATGAGAAGGGAGAGCATCAGTGCGATATGCTTCCTCTCCATCTTTCCACCGGTCATTGATATTAGGTTTAGTTTTAAATTCATTTCTCACTTATGGTGTGTATCAGCGGTGTAGACCATAGATCAATCCCCTAGGAGCTCCTCCTCCAGGTGTATGAGGAGGCCGAGGCGCTTCTCCCACCGCTTATAGAAGGAGTGTTGCCTATAGGCAAGATAGGCGTTGTAGAGCAGCGCAACTAGTAAGATAAGGGTGAGGACTCTCCATATTAAGCCCTCCCGTAGGAGTCTGGGTATGAAGAGGAGGATGAGGATGCCTGTAGTCAATAGGCTGAGCAGGGAGCCTGTCCTAAACCTATCCCACTCCCCCTCGATCTCTAGGAGGAAGTCATGGAGCGTCCTCAGGGGTAGGGCCCTCTCCCTCTCGCCTCCCATCAGATACAGCCTCCCCAACTCCGCTGATAAAACCTATTCACCATAGGTGAATTAGAGGATGGAAGGGAGCGCCTCCCTAAGGCGATCATAGATCTCTCTCCCCCGCTTAGAGATGTAACAGTTACCCCTCTCATTCTCCTCCACCAGTCCCCGCTCCTTCAGATAGTTGAGGTGTTTGAGGAAGTCGTCATAGCTGAGGGTCGTAGCCCTCCTCCATATATGAGTGCGAGGCTGAGGCTCGGGGTTGAAGTAGAGGTATTCAAGTATCTCAAAGCGTATCTGAACCGCCCCCTTCCTCCTCCGCCCCATCTTAAAAGGGAAGTTGAGGGGAGGGTATAAGACTCTATGGGCGACAACTCTTTAACCTAGACCCCTCCGATACTAAGCGATAAAAAGTTGGCCGTCGGAATAACCCTCTCAACAAAAGACCAGGTCGGAGCCACCCTGCTTCCTATGCTCATGGAGTGGGGCTTCGAGGAGACGGAGCATCTAGGGGTGCTGAGGTGGAGAGGACTCTACCTTATCGTCGTCGACGAACCCATAGTCCCCACGGAGGGCTATAAGCCGAGGATCAAGCCCTACCCCATCGACTATGATGGATTGGCTGAGCAGCTCGGCATAGAATACTACGTCGTCGCCTATAGGCATGCCTCTAAGAGTGGAGCCCCCTGCCTGACGGTTCATGCACCTGGAAACTTCGGCGAGGCCCTCTATGGGGGTCGACCGAGGGAGCTCCAGAGGACTGTGGCCAAGCCCATGAGAAGCATCTTCCTGAGGTTAAGGGAGAATCCGCCGGAGGGCTATGCTGTAAGCCTTGAGGCGACGCATCACTCCCCGACGAGCTTCAAGACCCCCATGTTCTTCGCGGAGATCGGGAGCACCCCAGAGCAGTGGACGGATCCCGAGGCGGCGGAGCATCTCGCCTCCGCCATCCTTGAGGGCGTCTTCGAGGTGGGGGAGGCCCCCGTCGCCATAGGCTTTGGGGGAGGCCACTACTGCCCGAAGTTCACCGAGCTGGAATCCGAGATGGCCTTCGGCCACATCTGCGCCAAGTATGCCCTCGACCTCCTCGACGAGGAGCTTGTGAGGCAGATGGTGGAGAGAACCGTCGACGGCGTCGAGGCTGCGATCCTCGACCATAAGGGGATGAAGAGTCGACAACGGAGAAGGGTTGAGGAACTCCTCAGAGAGCTGGACATCGAATATGAGCGTAGATAGTTAGAGGGCTTTGAAACGCCATCTGTCTCGCTCCTCCCATATGCGCTCCAGAAGCCTCCTGGCCAGCTCCTCTGGGAGGCTTAGGAAGAGCCTCGCGAGATGCTTACACATCCGCTTCTCGCCCACCCCCTTCCTCCAGTCATCGCAGTCATGCCTGATGACTCTGCCCTCGACGTCGATCTCTATGGTGTATCCCCTGATGTAGGCCTCAACATACTCGGGGTCAGCCCTTATGATCTCGACCTCCCCCTCATCCATGCCCTCGGCTCGAATAAGCCTGGAGGTGGTTGTGAACCTCAATAGGAGATCCGCGACGCCGAGGCCCTCACCATAGGCCTCAAGCGGTCTGATGTCTACAGGTCTTAGAACCTGCTCCCTAAACTCCTTGATGTGTTTTAAAACCTTCAACTGCTCCGGCGTCGCCTCACCTAGAAGCTTCAGCAGCTCTATGGCGTTCTTCACGGCGTTAGCTGAGAAGTGGTTGTTGAAATAGCCGTAAACCTTCTCAGCCCTCCGCTCAGCCTCCCTCACCTTTGGAACCCAGCTCTCCAGCTCATCCTCGCTGTATTCATAGTCGTACCAGATGCGGCGTCCATGGCCATGCCATCGGATATAGGCGAAGTCAGCAGTCACCTCCACCTCCGGCGGGAGGAGAGGCTCATCGACGATGGTGTATGCAACGCCGTAGCTCCTCAACAGCTTCCAGGTCTCACCCCTCATCCAGGAGGGATGTCTAAACTCCACGGCCCACTCATAGTGTTCAGGGAGTATGTCGAGGAACCTCTCTAGATCCTCTACATGCCTCTCATAACTGAATTTTGGTCTGAGCTGTATGAGGATCGGCCCCAACTTCTCAGCCAGCGGCCTCATCAGGTCTAGGAAACGCTCTAAATCCTCCTCAACTCCCTCCTCCAGCCTCAGCCACTTGTCATGGGTGATGACCTTCGGCAACTTAACGGCGTAGATGAAGCCTGGCGGCGCGTACCTATACCAGCCCCTAACCATCCCACGGGTTGGGTATCGATAGAAGGTGGAGTTCACCTCAACCGTTGGGAAAACCTCGACATAGCGTCGGAGCATACCCCGCCCAGCTCTATAGAAGGGGCCAATCCACTCATCATAGCTCCAGCCACTGGTTCCAATGAGGAGGGACAAGGATTCACCCATCCTCATCTCATCCGCCGTCGATATTAAACCCTCGGATACCGGTTAATCCAGCCTCTAAGGCCCTCTGAGGCCGAGCATCTCCCTAGTCTCCTCAGGAATCGCTATGGGGAGATCCAGCTCCCCAACGATCTCGTCGACTGTGCAGGGAACATAAGGTGTCTCAGCCTTGGAGACATATTCCCCTCCAGTTATGGCTGCGGTTATGATTAGAGGCTCCATGGGATCCCAGTGGCCCTCCAACGGGAAATGGTTTTGGACAACCCTTTAATGCGGTTCATCCTAATGCTCTGAGATGCCGATAGAGGTTGTCAGCTTCGACATGGAGGGAACCCTCATAACGCCTCGGTTCAGCGAACTCATCTGGGAGTACGACATCCCACGGCTCTACGCCGAGCGACATGGCCTAACCCTGGAGGAGGCGAGGCGTAGGGTATTCGAGGAGTATATGGAGATCGGCGATGAGCGCCCAGAGTGGTATGACATCGAATACTGGTTTAGGAGATTGGATCTACCAGGAGATTGGAGGGAACTCCTGGAGATGAGGCGAGACGCCATAGAGCCATATCCGGAGGTTAGAGCGGTTCTGGAGAGGCTCTCCGAGGATTACAGGTTGATAGTCACCTCAAACACCATTAGGGAGTTTCTGGAGGTTCAGCTCCAGGGCCTAGAGGGCTTCTTCACCCACATCTTCTCAGCCCCATCAGATTTCGGCGAGGTAAAGAAGACAGCTGGCTTCTATAGGCGTATCTGCGGCATCGTCGGCGTCAAGCCTAGCTCCATGGCCCATGTGGGAGACCACTGGAGATTCGACTACCTCGCTCCCAGGTCTATAGGCATAGAGGCCTACTACCTGGATCGGGTCGATGAGAGAGTGGGGAAGCATGTAGTCCATGATTTAGAGGAGTTTGAGCGTAGGATCAGGCTTCTTGATGGATGATGAATTCATAACTCTTTAAATGCTTGTTAACATCCTTTACAGACAGCATGTTGAGTTCACTGCTGATACTCCTCACCCTTCTAACATCACTTCAGGGAGCCTATACGCCGCTGGAGCTGACCATCAGAGTCTATGATGACGGCTACGTCGCCGTGGACTACATCATCTCCCTTGATCCCACCCTAGTTGAGGTGAATGTCACCCTCTTCGGCCTCCTCTATCAAGATCTCATGGTCGAGGATCAGGAGGGGCTACCCCTAAACTACTCAGAGTTTGAAGGTGGAATAAAGATCGAGAGCCTAGGCTCCACATCCGCCCACATAACCTACACAACTCCAGACCTGACGAATAAGACTGGCCGCCTCTGGCTTCTCTCAATCGAGACGCCGATATCCGCGACCATCATACTTCCGGAGGGGGCTGCGATAATGGGGTTAAGTGAAATCCCCCTCTCCCTCACGACGGTGGATGACTCACCGCTTCTCATCATGCCTCCTGGGAGGGTGGAGATCTACTATGCCCTAGGGGTTGTGGGGACTAGGGAGCATGCCATGGCGCTCATAAAGGAGGGGGAGGCAAAGCTGGAGGAGGCGAAGTCTGAGGGATTGAAGGTTGAGGAGGCTGAGAAACTACTGGAGGATGCCTACAGAGAGCTGGAGGGGGGGAATTACGCCCAAGCTGAGGAGCTCGCCTCAAAGGCCCTGGAGGAGATCACGGGGATCATCGAGGAGGCCCATGAAGCGATGGAGGCGATGAAATCAGCTGAGGAAGCTATAGACAAGGCGAGGGGGGAGGGTAGAACTAAGGGATTGGAGGCGGCGGAGAGGCTTCTACAAAAGGCCTCTGAGGCCTATAAAGCGGGAGACTACGTCGAGGCTGAGAGCCTAGCCTTGAAGGCTAGGGAGGTGGCTGAGGCGGCGGAGAGGCCTTTAACCCCCTATGTCTACATCACCGTCGGCGGAGCCGTGGCAGCGGCGGCTATCGCATTCCTTCTACGACGGTGGAGACGCGATGAGATCGACGTGGAGGAGCTCCTGGAGAAACGCCCCGACCTCAGATTCGAGGATAGAGAAGTCATCAGATTTCTCGCCGAGGCTGGGGGAGAAGCCTTCGCCTCTGAGATCAGGGATCGCTTCAACATCCCCAGGACAAGTGCCTGGAGGCTGATCAAGAGATTGGAGCGGGAGGGACTCGTAGAGGTGAGGAAGGTGGGTGGACATAGCCTCGTTAGATTGAGGAGGATGGAATAGATGTTTCAGGAGGTTCCGCCGGGTTCCTCTAATATCGCCAATTCGAGGGTCATGGTGGTGATGTGATGAGGCGGCTGATGGCTATACTTATCCTCGCCCTGGTGACCGCTATGCTCCCCGTCAATCCGGCCTCAGCTCAAGGCCTAACCGTGGAGATCGAGGGGAGGTATCAGAATCCTGGAGGAGTTGTATCTATACATGGATCAGCTAGACCTGGAGCTGAGGTCTCCATAGTGGTCACATCGGCTCTGGGTGTCGTGATATTGAACACGACGGTGGAGGCCGATGAGGATGGATGCTACAGCCTAGAGCTATTCCTACAGGCGAATGCCACCCCAGGCCTCTATAAGGTCTCAGCCTACAGCGACGGCGAATCGGTGGAGAGGAGCTTCACAGTCACCATATCATCGCTGGAGACCATAGCTGAGAAGCTGATACGGATCGCGAATATGAGTAGGATGAAGGTGGAGACCCTAATGGAGAGGCTGAACGACTCAGGCGTAGAGATCCCTGAGGAGGCGGTGGAGAGCTATGAGAACGGCGTGGAGACCCTCAGCAAAGCCGTGGAGGCGTTGAAGGGAGATGATCCAAGCGGAGCCATCGAGTATGCCCTGAAATCCCTAGAGGGCTTCAGGGCGGCCATGGGGATCCTATTTGAGGAGGCTCCGAGGACCACCGCTGAGGATCTAGCGGAGAAGATGAGGATCCTTAAGACGGCAATAGAGAGGGCCTACAGCTTCCTAGAGAGGGTTGAGGAGCTGGCGGATAGATTGGAGGGGGAGGGCTACGACGTCTCAGAGGCGCGAAGCCTCTTGGAGGAGGCGAGAACACACCTGGAGGAGGCTGAGAGGCTCCTAAGCGACGGAGACATCGACGATGCGGCGAGGGAGCTGGCCTCAGCCCGCGGCCTGATGGGGAGAGCCTGGGGCTACCTACATAAGTTGATGGCTGACGTGAGGGAGAAGCGCATAGAGAGATTCCTAAATCACACGGAGAGGCGTATAGAGGCTTTGAAGGCTAGGGTCGAAGCCCTACGGGGGAGGGTTCCAGACGAGAAGCTGGATAGATGCCTAGAGCGACTAGATAGAGTTGAGGAGAGACTTGAGAGGATCAGGGAACACCTGAGAGAGAGGGAGATGGGAGCCATCGTCGAGGAGCTTTACAACGCCTCGAGGGATATGGGAAGGGCCCTAGGGGAGGTGGAGGGAGACTACTCTAGGCTGCTGAGGGAGATGGATAGGCTTCAGGCGAAGATGCTGACGCTGAACGCCACCGCGAGAGGTATAGCCCTCAGAGGGGGAGATGCGACGGAGATAAGGGAGGAGGCTGAGAGGGCCAAGATGAGGCTGAGGTCGATGATCGAGCATCTAAGGGAGAGAAGGGAAAACGTGAGGAGGATCGTGAGACACATCATCCAACATAGAGAGGAGCTGACTAAGTATGCCGAGAAGTTGAGGGAGAGGGCTGAGGAGACCTCCAAAACCTCTCAAACTCATAGATGAGTCTAGAGGTGACAACCCAGGCGTCTAGAACCTCAGGATATATGCTGACAGCCTCATCCACCAGGGCGAGGGTTTCACCCTCCAACTCTCCTTTTGGATAGGCGCCGATGAAGACGGCGGGCCTCTCCTCCTTTATTAAACGTCGACAAACCTCCTCGAGGCTTCCCTCTCTTCCACGACTCGTCAAGGCGATGACGTAGGTGGCTTTGATCTCCTCCAATAGCTCCCTCAGCTCCATTCTCCTCAGCCTTAATAGGGGCTTCTCAGCGCCTGGGGGAACCATCCCCCTCTGGAATAGCTGCTCGATCAGGCCCTTAAACCGATTATAGTCCCTTGGAAGCCTCGTCTCCGGATCAACCTCTATGACATATCCCCCAATTGTGTGAACCCACACCCTCAGTCCACCTTCACGATTCAGGGGGGAGCCTAACGCCTCTAGGAGGCAGAAGTGAACTATGTCTGGTCTCCCCCTCTTATGGGCCTTTGGAAGATTCTTCATAGCTGCATGGTGGAGGCTTCGATCTAGGAGAACCTCAGAGGGCTTCTTACCCCTCCTCTTCGCATCCCTCCTCACGGAGGGGTGATGTATAATAACCCTTGGAACCAGCTCCAAGGCGGCTTCCACCAGTATGAGATGCAGCATCTGGATCAGAAGTTAAATAGGCGGCGGAGCCTTAAAGGTCTCCGAGTTGGCTGAGGAGTTCACCCTAGCGCCGATGAGGAGACTCCTAAAGAGATTTGGAGACTTGAGGGTGAGCGTGGAGGCGAGTGAGGAGCTCCGCAAGGTCATAGGGGAGTATGGTGAACGCATCGCCAGGGCTGCGGTGGCCAACGCATTGAGGGAGGGGCGTAAAACCATATTGGCGAGAGATGTTAGGGCTGCTAGGAGGGAGGTTGAGGCCGGGGGATGAGGGGAGAGACTCCGAGGACGATAGCGATCCTATTCGGCGACTCGGCTGAATACGTCTGGGGACTCCGCCACCTCTTCCTCCTCACCCTCCTAGTCTTCCTCTCATCACTCATCATCGGCTATAATCTAGGTGGGAGACTCCCAGGGGATCCATTGGAGCAGCTTAGGAGGATGATACCAAACCTGAAGGAGATGACGCCTATAGGCCTATTCATATTCATCGCCGCCAACAACCTGGCTAAAAGCCTCATCTGGATGCTGATGGGCATACTATTCTCCCTACCCCCCATCCTCTTCACCATCCTAAATGGCTTCTACATCGGCTGGGTCTCCCACACCTCCGCCGAGGAGCATGGACTCCTCCTAACCATCACCGCCCTCGCACCCCATGGATTGATAGAGCTTCCAACGATACTACTCAGCTCAGCCGCAGGCCTCGCCCTAGGATACCACGCAATAAATAGGCTTAGAGGGAGGGGAAGCCTCCAAGAGGAGTTGAAGAAGGCTATAAGGCTCTACATACACTACATCGCACCCCTCCTCATCCTCTCAGCCCTGATAGAGGTCTCCCTGACGCCTATGATCACGAGGCTGGTGGAAGGCCTCATCACATGATGTAGCCGAGAAACCAAAGCCTATGCGACATAACCACCCATCGAATCGACATAGTTAAGGAAGTGAAACGCTGCGAATCCTTTAAATCTAAGACGTTTGTGTAGATAACAGCCATTAAAAGAGGGGATGGTTGAGGGATGCCGAGGACTAGGGCCCCGAGAAGGGGCTCCATGGCCTATTCGCCGAGGAAGAGAGCTAAGAGTATAGCTGGCCGAATCCGCTTCTGGCCCGAGGTGGAGGAGGGGCCGAGGCTCCTCGGCTTCGCGGGCTATAAAGCCGGCATGACCCACGTCTTCATGATCGAGGATAAGGAGCGTTCACCCGATTATGGTAAGGAGGTTAGATGCGCCGCCACCGTCCTCGAGACGCCGCCGATGCTCATCTGCGGTGTGAGAGCCTATGAGAAGACGGTGGACGGCCTAAAGGCCCTGACGGAGGTCTGGATGGAGAATCCACCTGAAGACCTTAAACGCAGGGTTAAAACCCTGAGGGGGGGATCACCGGAGGAGGGCTTCAAGCGCCTCGAGGAGGGTCTGGATAGGATTGCGGAGCTGAGGGTCATCGCAGCCACCCAGCCCCGACTGGCCTCGGTGCCGAAGAAGAAGCCTGAACTCATGGAGATCAAGATCGGTGGGGGAACCAAGGAGGAGCAGCTGGAATATGCCAAGGAGCTCCTCGGCAAGACGATTAGGATAACCGACGTCTTCAAGCCTGGGGAGGCCGTCGACGTCATCGGCGTCACCAAGGGTAAGGGATTCCAGGGCCCTGTGAAGCGTTGGGGCGTTAAGATTCTCTCGCACAAGGCTAGGAAGACGAAGAGGGGGGTTGGAACCCTCGGTCCATGGCATCCCGCGAGGGTTATGCCCACGGTTCCCAGGGCCGGTCAGATGGGCTTCCACAACAGAACGGAGTATAACAAGCGGATACTCCTCATCGGCGAGGACGGGGAGAAGGTCACCCCGAAGGGGGGATTCACAAGATACGGCGTCATACGCACCGATTACGTCTTATTGAAGGGAAGCGTCATGGGGCCGCCGAAGAGGCTGATAAAGCTGAGGAAGGCGGTCAGGCCGCCCCACTTCCCCGAGGAGCCGCCGAAGATCACCTACATCTACAGGGGCTCCGTGGAGGGTGAGGGAGGTTGAAGGTTCCCGTCGTAGACCTGGAGAACAATGTCATAGATGAAGTCGAGCTCCCACGGGTATTCCAAACACCCTTTAGACCCGACGTCATTAAGAGGGCGGTGATAGCTCAGCAGTCTCATAGGTTTCAGCCTCAGGGCAGGGATCCCATGGCGGGTAAACGGACGACGGCTGAGTCCCTCGGGACGGGACTCGGCATAGCGAGGATTCCGAGGGTTAAGGGGACTCAGCGTGGAGCCTTCGCCGTTGGAACCGTCGGAGGCCGCAGAGCCTTCCCACCGACGAGTGAGAAGAGGATCAGGAAGAGGATTAACAAGAAGGAGAGGTGGCTAGCTATCAAGTCCGCCATAGCAGCCACAGCCCTCAGAGACGTGGTCGCAGCTCGTGGACACATCATCGACGCCGTCAGCCATCTACCCATCGTCGTCGACGACTCCATAGAGGAGTTGAAGAAGACGAGGGAGGTGCGAGAACTCTTCATGAAGCTGGGCGTCTGGCCCGACGTTGAGAGGGCTGACAGGGGGAAGATCAGGGCTGGTAAGGGGAAGATGAGGGGGCGTAAACGGAAGGTGGGGAAGGGGCCCCTAATCGTCGTCATGGAGGATAGGGGCATAGGCAAAGCCAGCGCCAACCTCCCAGGCGTCGAGGTGGTGAAGGTGACCGACTTAAACGCTGAGGTTCTAGCCCCTGGAGCGCATCCTGGGAGGCTTGTCATCTGGTCTCGCTCAGCCTTTGAGGCTCTAGACAAGGTTTGGGGTGAGAAGCCTTGAAGCCCCATGAGGTGATTAAATATCCCCTGATGACGGAGAAGGCCGTCAACCTCATTGAGAGGGAGAATAAGATCACCTTCATCGTCGACCGTAGGGCTACGAAGCATGACATCGCCAGAGCCGTCGAGCAGCTCTATGGGGTTGGCGTGGAGAAGGTCTGGACGCTGATAACGCCGAAGGGGGAGAAGAAGGCGATGGTTAAACTTAAGAAGGGGTACAACGCAACCGACCTAGCTATAAGGCTTGGAATCCTATAGGTGAAATGATATGGGTAAGAGGCTGATAGTTCAGCGTCGAGGCCGGGGCTCTCCGACCTTCAGGGCAGCCAAGAGTGGGAAGGTCGCACCGGTGAAGTATCCACCCCTCAACGTCATGGGTAGAGGCTGGGTGAAGGAGCTGCTCCACGACGCGGGGAGAGGTGCCCCCCTCGCCTACATCGCCCTCGAGGAGGGCGTCGACTACTACATCGCAGCCCCAGAGGGCCTATACGTCGGCCAGACCGTTGAGATAGGGCCTAAAGCCCCAGTCAAAGTGGGGAATGTCCTCCCCCTAGGCGCAATACCCGAGGGAACGATGATCTGTAACGTCGAGATCAGACCTGGCGACGGCGGCAAGATCGCGAGGAGCTCCGGAAGCTACGCCACTGTCGTGTCTCATACGCCGGCTGGAACCCTGGTGAAGCTGCCTTCAAAGAAGATCGTCGTCCTCCCCGATGGCTGTAGGGCCACCGTGGGCGTCGTAGCGGGGGGAGGCAGGAAGGAGAAGCCCTTCATGAAGGCGGGTGAGAAGTATCACCTGATGAGGGCTAAGGGGCATAAGTATCCAAAGGTGAGGGGCGTGGCGATGGCGGCTGTCTCACATCCCCACGGCGGAGGCAGCCATAAGTATCCTGGGAAGCCGACGACGGTCTCGAGGCATGCACCTCCAGGGCGTAAGGTGGGCCTCATAGCTGCCAGGGAGACGGGTAGGAAGAAGAGGAAGAGGAAGTAAGCCCTTAAATACTGCGGAGGCGTAGAGTGGGGCGATATGCCACGGGAGTTCCTCTACAGGGGATACACCATCGATGAGCTTAGATCGATGTCGATGGACGACTTCATCAGGCTACTCCCAGCTAGGCAGAGGAGGAGCCTGAGGAGAGGCCTAACGCCAGCCCAGAGGATCTTCCTAGAGAAGATTAGGTCGACGCCCCCGGATAAGCCGCTGAGGACTCACTGTAGAGATATGATCATACTCCCCGAGATGGTTGGCAGAACCATCTTCGTCCACAATGGAAAGGAGTTCGTCCCCGTGAAGATCACCGAGAAGATGATCGGCCACTACCTCGGCGAATTCGCCATAACAAACAAGCCTGTGAAGCATGGAAGACCAGGTGTAGGAGCCTCGAGAAGCTCGATGTACATACCCCTCAAGTAGTTCAGTTGAGGAGCTCCTCCACGGCCTCGAGGGCCTTCTCAACCCCGCTTCCCAGCTCGATTTGGGAGGATATCTCACTAAGTTTCTCCAGATAGCTTTCATCCCTCAGCATCTGCTTAATCAACCCTAGGAGTCTACCTGTTGAGAGGTTGAATTGTTCTAGGGCCTCGGCGACGCCTAGCTCTCTCGCCCTCCTGGCGTTGGCATACTGCTCCGTATGTCCAGGCGTGGGGATGAGTATCTGGGGCTTACCATAGCAGATACTCTGGAGTATCGTCTCATGGCCAGCCCTGGAGACAACCAGATCACAGGCCTTCAGGTATCTAAACCTATCCTCAATCCAGGGTATGAGGATCAGCGGCCCCCTCCTCTCGGGCTTGGAGCCTCCCCCCACCATCCCCATAGACATGACAACCCTAAAATCGTCGGGGAACTCCTCGAAGATCCTGATCAGCGTCTCTATGAGGGGAATCCTCTCCCTCCGTGGGCCGCTTATAGAGGCATATATAAGGAATCGATCCTCCGCATCCAGCTCGCGGCGGAGCTCCTCGACGCCTTTAACCTCGGAGGGCTGGACGGGGAGTACGGCCCCAATAAACCTCACCCTGCGCCGATACCCCCTCGGAATACGCAGCGAATCGAGGGAGATCGTATAAGGCTCGGGGAGATCCGGTATGAGTATCAAATCGCTGAGAGACCATCCCCATCCTATCAGGGTTAGGAGCGCCCCATCGGCGATCCTAGAGAGGGTGAAGAACTTCCTACTCCGGGGAACTATGAGCTGGAATTGGTTTAGGATGAGGATAACGGGTAGACCCAGCAGCCTAGCCGCGAAGATGGGTGAAAGCCTCGTATCGGATACGACCAGGTCTGGCCTATAGGCCCTCATATATTCCAGCTCCATGCCGACCTGGTGGAGGAATCTGGGTATGAGGGGAATCAACCCCTTAGCCGCTGATCTCCTCAGGTCGATTTGACCGATGGCATCGGTCTCCATGGACATTGGGGGAGCCTTAACGATGTCGTAGCCATAGCCCCTGAGATATTCGACGCCCTCTAGATAGGTGGAGAAGAGGAGGCGGCAACCCCTCCTCTCAAGCTCCCTAGCTATAACATGGCAGCGGGTGACATGGCCATATCCTAGGCCGCAGGGGGCGATGTATATCCTCGCCCCCTCGAGGCTGGGCATCCTCAACGCCTCTCCAACTCTCTGCGGATAACCCTACCCCTAGGCTCCTCCTCGGCGAAGATCTCAGCCTGAAACCTGTAAACCTCCGTATCGGGGAGAAGCCAGGCATCGGGGGGTAGCCAGGCCTTAAGGCAGCACTGGGTGAGAAACTCCTCGGCATCCCAACCCCACTCGATGGGAACCTGGGGGAGAAGCAGACCCCTGAAGCCTCCACGGCTGACGATGAGGCCGTCTCGACCTATAACGATGTGACGGGGATAATCCTCAGGCCTCTCAACCACTATCCGCTCCGGAGGCGTAAGGACGCTAACCTCAACGATGATCTCATCCATCTCCTCTAGGCTGACAGGCTTAAATCTGGGGTCATGAAGCGCGGCGCTTATCGCCGCGTCGACGACGGCCTCCGCCAGGGGATGTTCAGGATACGGGTAGCCTATACAGCCCCTCAGTCTATGCGCCCCCTCCACCTTATTGAGGGTGACGAAGACTCCTCTCGGCTCCATCAACTTCTCGGGGGCTGAAGGCCTTATTCGCCGCCCCTCCCTAAGACGGGTCTCAATGGCTTTGCGGGCCAGCCTGACCAGAAACTCCCCATCCTCGAGGGTGAGGTTCATCACCTCCACCTACCCCTTGAGGCCTTTATAAAGCCTCTCAGCCTCCTCTATGGTCTCCACAATTCTACGCCAGTGGCTGCCCCTCCAATAGACCCTTCCACAGCCGGTGCAGATCCAGAAGCGTTTGTATCGGTTGTAGGTTCCCTCCGGAACTAGGCCTCTAACCTCCTCTCGCTCCACCTCCCTTAGGGGGAGGCCGCACATTGGGCATCTCGATCCCTCGGGCTTGAGGGTGAGGGTGAAGCGGCGTGCCACGGAGGCCAATCTCTCGGCGTCGCTCTCCCCCTCCACGAAGTGGGCGTTCAAACCCATCCTCAGGGCCTTCCTGTAGAGAGCCTTATCCCGCGTCAATAGGATCCGATTCTCCTCCATAGCCCTCCTGATCAGCTCGTCGTCTTCAGCATCTCTAATATACTCGGCGTCGTAGCCGCAGATTCTAAGCCATCGGGCGAGGGAGCCGAGCATCCCATCGAGGAGAAATCTCACCTCGGCTCCCCTCTACTCCTCGAGATCTGCCCTACAATCCTCGCAGAGAAATTCGCCTGAGATGGCTTTGAGATTGGTGGAGTAGCATCCACATCGATCGCAGTAGCCCACGAGGGAGGGGCCGCTGGGGGCCTCACTGCTCATAATCCTCGATCTCTCCTGAACTATCTCGATGATATCTGGAACTACCCTCAATATGTCCCTGTCGGAGATGATGCCCAGCAGCCGCCCCTTATAGGTGACGCCCAGCCTCCGAATATTCAATCTATTCATCATGGTCATGGCATCCAGCAGGCTGGTCTCTGGGCCGACGGTTCTAAGAGGCGTCGACATCACCTCTCCAGCCTTAGCCTCCGCGGGGTTGACACCCTTCGCCACAACCCTTAGAACTATGTCGCGTTCGGTGACGATTCCGACGGGCTGTCCATCCCTCCTGGTGACGATGACGGCTCCAATCCCATTTTCGTCCATGATCCTAGCCACCTCAACTATGCTGGCCTCCTCGTCGACGGTTATGACGGGGCTGGTCATCGCCTCCCTCACCAGCATCCTAGGCGTCAGCTCCAGATCCAAGCGGAGCACCGAATCAAAGAGGAGAGGAGTGGATAAAAAGTGTTGTGATGAACCCTATGACGCCGCTTGGAGGCTTCAAAAAGCGTCTCATGAAGCTGAAGGGAAACCACTTTTTAAAAATCAACCAACCATATACTCTGCGATGTCTCAGACGCCCCTAATCCTCATAGCCCTCCTTCTACTACCAACTCCCGCAATCCATCAATCCATCGATGGAATCAGCGTGGAGAGATACGTGGAGCTCCAACCTGGGGGAGTCCTCCTCATCAATGACACCATAACCCTGAACGCGGCGATCACGGTTCTCTACATCAGGCAGCCGGAGGGTTGGAGGGAGGAGGAGGCGGCCTTCCAGCTCTACGAGATGAATGGATGGAAACCCATCGAATTCGAGACCTTAGAGAAGGGGGAGGCCAGATGGTTTATGATCCACCTCCCACCTGGTGGAGATCTCTATAGGTTGAGGGCCTCATACCTCTACGCCGACGAGGTGAGATGGAGAGGTGGAAACTACTCACTTGAAATGCCCTTATACCCAGCCCTCGCCGATGATCCCTTAAACCCCTCAAGTTGGAATATCACCCACCTCACCTTCAAGGCATATCTCCCCGAGGGATCAAAGCTCATGAAGGTGGATTCCCCTCTCTCCATCTACAACTCCACGGTGGATGGCCGCAGCCTTCTAAGCCTCGTGTCGGGGACTCCCCTCGACGCCCTCCAACCCCCCTCAGCCATCATCGAATATACTCCATCGCCGAGTGAGGGGCATCCAATTAGGATTGATTCCCTGAGGGTTAGGGTGCGGATTGGATGGGGGATAGGCGTCGAGGAGGATTACACCATCGTAAATGTGGATGGAAACCTTGAGAGTCTCCATTTAAGGCTTCCCAGAGGGGCGGGAGGGGTTAAGGCCTATGATAGGGCTGGCCCCTTAAAGGTGAGCAGCAAGACTGATGATAGAGGCGTCGACGTCTACATCTACCCCAGATCGGCTGTCGGGGTCGATGAGAGGTGGAGCTTCACCCTCAGATACACCCTGCCAAAGCGTGGACTCATAACGAGGAGCAAATCGAGGTATCGGTTGACATATAACCTCACCCATCCACCCTG
Source organism: Candidatus Bathyarchaeota archaeon (assembly GCA_937898665.1). Classification (GTDB taxonomy): domain Archaea; phylum Thermoproteota; class Bathyarchaeia; order TCS64; family B23; genus B23. The sequence continues at coordinate 40,420 of CALEIY010000128.1, forward strand.
CTATATCTCCCAGGCCTCAGTAGAGGTTAGACTTCCAGATGGGGGAATCCCGACGGCTAATCAACCCGCGGGGGAGGTGGAGAGGATCTCTTACATCGCCTATAGGGTTTCAATATCCCTGGGTGGGATTGCACCTCTAGAGGAGATGGCGATCTCCATCGATTATAGATGGACACCCTTCTGGCTTATATTGAGGCCGATGCTATGGGGCCTCCTGATAGCTGCGATCACGGCTGTGGTCCTCCTACCCATCAGAGGGCGGAGGAGGGTGGAGGTAGAGGAGAAGCCGACGACGCTGGAGGAGTTCCTGGAGCTCTATGATCGACGTATAGGGCTGCTCATCGAGTTGGAGGAGCTGGAGGAGGAGCTGGAGAGGAAGGAGATCGGTCGGGAACGCTTTGAGAGGGAGTCCGCGGAGACTCATAGGAGATTGATGGAGCTCTCAAGACGGCTGAGACGGCTGGAGGCGAGGCTCCTGGAGGAGAGGCCTGAGCTGTCGGAGGAGTTGGAGGGGCTGAGGATGGCTGAGGAGGAGCTGGAGAGGGCGATGGCGGCCCTGAGGAGCCTGGAGAGGAGGCTGAGGAGGAGGCGCATCTCCAGGAGGGACTACGTGGAGAGGAGGCGTGAACATATCGAGAGGCGGCGCAGGGCGCTTAGGAGGATCGAGGAGGCCATCTCAGCCCTCAGGGGCTCGGCCTAGGTTAATGGTTCCATTAATATCCTGGGAAAATTATAACTCCGTTATAGACCCGAAAACAATTTAACCGACCGCTGAAAACTTAAGTGATTTAAAAGAGGGGGTCTAGTATGCCGACTATAACCATAGACTATGAGAAATGCACCTTCTGCCAGACCTGTGTAAGCACCTGCCCCATGGGTGTCTATGAGGTTCAGGGGGACAAGGTCGTCGTCGCAAACCCTGATGAATGCGTCGTCTGCAGAGCCTGTGAGGCAGCCTGCCCAAATGAGGCTATAACCGTCGAGGAGTAAAATCCCATCCCTTTTTTAGACTCTCTCCACGACTTTTATCCCTGGAGGATGGGATAAATCGATGGCCAGCATATTAGAGAGGGCTGGGGAGATTAGGAGACGCGGCGGAGCGCTTTTAGAGGCCCTCGACGCCTTCCCAGAGGGCTGCAGGGAGGGTATAAGGCTGGGCGAGGCGGCGGAGCTTCACGGCCTTGAGGGCCTCAAGCCTAGATGTATTGTGGTCGCCGGCATGGGTGGATCGGCGATGGGGGGACTCCTCCTACGAGATTGGCTTCTCGACTCCTCGACGCCCATATACGTCTCAGCCGGCTATCATCTACCAGGCTTCGTGGATGATGAGACCCTCATAATAGTTGTAAGCTACTCGGGAAATACGGAGGAGACCCTCTCAGCCTTCGAGGAGGCCGTGGAGAGGGGATGCCCCATCCTCACAGTCACATCAGATGGAGCGCTGGAGAGGCTGTCGGAGAGGAGGGGTATCCCACTGATCAGACTCCCCACCGGCTTAAAGCCTAGGGCATCACTCCCCCAGCAGTTCTTCTCCATGACGGCGGCCCTTAGGAGGATCGGCGTCGACGCTCCCTGGCATGAGCTGGAGGAGGCTATAGGGATTCTTGAGGAGCTTAAACCGAAGCTGACTCCCGAGACCCCTCCGGAGGAAAATGAGGCTAAGACTCTAGCCCTAAAGTTGAAGGGGTTCATCCCCCACATCTATGCCCCTAGACGTCTGGGGGCGGTCGCCTACAGGTTTAGAACCCAGCTGAATGAGAATAGCAAGCTCCCAGCCTGCTCGACACCGCTTCCGGAGGGCTTCCATAACGCCGTAATGGGCCGCGAGGGGCCTGAAGATCTGCTGAGTAGGATAGCGGCCATAATACTCAGGGATCCAGGTGAGGAGTCTAGGCTGAGGGATAGGATCGACGCCTTCAGGAGGCTCCTCGAGGAGAGGTTTGGGAGAGTTCTGGAGCTATGGGCATGGGGTGGGGGACTCCTATCCAGGATGCTGTCAGCCCTCTACATCGGCGACTATACATCGGTCTATCTCGCACTCCTCTACGGCTTTGATCCATCCACCACGGAGTCCATAGAGATTTTGAAGAGGGTGGGGTGATGGCTCAGCCTCCACGGAGGAAGCATAGACTATCCATCGCCATCCCCTCCTCCCTCGTATCCGAGATACCTCATCTACGGGAGAAGACGGCTACAATAGGTCACATAGGGAGAGCAGCCGCCCTCTTCAGGGTCGACGACATCTACATCTATAGAGACCGCCCAGATGAGAGTCGACTGATAGGCCTCATCCTAAGATACATGGAGACTCCACAATATCTACGGCGACTCATGTTCGGGATGATGGCTGAGCTGAGATACGTCGGCATACTACCACCACTGAGGACGCCCCACCATCCATTGAGGAAGAAGGCTGAGGAGCTTGAACCTGGAGAGGTTAGAGAGGGCCTAGTTCTATCAAGTGTCCGAGACGCCTACCTAGTTGACATAGGTGTAGATAAGCCGATAAGGGTGAGGGGGAGACCTCCATCGCCGACGGGGAGGGCGACGGTGAGGATCATCAAATCCGGCTCCGAGCCTGAGGGCATCTTCATAGATCGAGAGGAGGTTGAGATCTATTGGGGATTCGAGATACATCAATATAGGAGGGGGGTTGGGAGGCTAGCTGTGGAGGGAGGATTCGACCTAGCTATCGCCACATCTAGATATGGAGTCCCCTACTCCATCGTCGAGGGGCAGCTCAGGGAGAGCTGGAGGCGGTCGAGGAGGATCCTCATAGCCTTCGGATCTCCCAGGAGAGGATTGAAGGAGCTTCTAAAGGGTGAGGGACTCACCCTGGAGGAGGCCTTCCACTACACGATAAACACCATCCCAAACCAGGGATGTGAAACCGTGAGGACGGAGGAGGCGGTCTACGCAACCCTAGCCCTCCTCAACCTCCTAGAGGCTGGGTAGTATGGCATCGAGAGATGAGGAGCTCCTAGAGGCGGAGCTGAAGGGTAAAACCCTACTCGTCTACCTCTACCTCCTGAGGAGTAGGAAAAACACCGTCGGCGTGAGGGAGGTTCAGAGGGCGCTTGGATTCAGCAGTCCAAGCGTCGCGGCATATCACCTAAACAAGCTGAGGGAGCTAGGCCTCGTCGAGAGCATCCGAGGAGACTATAGGTTGAAGAGGCTGGTGAAGGTGGGGGTTTTAAGACGATTCATCACCATCAGAGGCCTCCTACTGCCGAGGCTCCTCTTCTACGCCGTCCTCATCACCTCCATGCTCATCACCTACCTGATCCAGTATCCACAGCTGACCAGGAGGAATGTCGCGGCGATAGTCCTCGGCCTCGTCCCCACCATCATCCTCTGGTATGAAACCCTCAAAACCTGGAGGGAGAAACCCTAAAAGGGGCGAAGCATCATAAGCAGGAAAAGCCTACTTCTAGACGCATGTCCTCAAGATATAGGGAGCTTGGAGTCGATGTTGAGAAGCGGGGTATAGAGGCCTTCAGGGGGCTGATCCGAGGCCTCTACCCCAACGCCTTCTGCGTCATCCATAGAGACCCCTCCGATCCATCGATGGGCCTAGTTCTCCACACAGATTCAGCGGGCAGCAAGCCGATTCAGGCATATCTACACTGGAGGGAGACCGGAGACCCCAGCTGGTTCAGGGGGCTCGCCCAGGATGTGGTGGCTATGAACCTCGACGACATCATCTGCGTCGGAGCCAGGCCCACCGCCTTCGTCGACTACATCGCCTTCAACACCCTCCACATCGATAGGGAGGCCCTACTCAGCGAGACGGCTAAAGGCTTTGAAGAGGTCTTCACCACCCTGGAGAAGCTTGGCGTCAACATCCTCTTCTCAGGGGGAGAGACAGCCGACCTACCCGACCAGCTTAGAACCCTCGACATCTCTGGAACCATCCTGGGGAGAGTCCCCCTCAATAGGGTCGTAACGGGAGATGCCATAAGGCCTGGAGACCTCATAGTCGGCCTGAGAAGCGGGGGGAAGGCCCGCTACGAGGAGGGGGAGAACAGTGGAATCATGTGCAACGGCCTAACACTCGCGAGATGCAGCCTCATGAAAGCCGAGTATGTTGAGAGGTATCCTGAGCTGGCTCATCCAGCTGGTGGACGTTATAGGGGGAAATACAGCTTCGACGAGTATCTAGAGGAGCTGGAGATGACCGTCGGGGAGGCCCTCCTCTCACCGACGAGGCTGTATGCCCCGATAATCCTCAAAGTCCTCGAGGAGCTCCCAGAGGGAGTTCATGGACTCATCCATAACACCGGTGGAGGGTTAACGAAGTGTCTGAGGGTGGGGAGGGGCATCCTCTACGTCAAGGATTCGCTGCCAGAGCCGGACCCGATATTTAGGCTGATCCAACGGGAGGGCCGTGTGGATTGGAGTGAGATGTATAGGGTTTTCAACATGGGCGTAGGCTTCGAGGTCGTCGTCGAATCCGGATACGCCGATGATGTCATCGACATCTCTGAGGCCTATGGCGTCGAGGCCCAGGTCATAGGCCGATGTGAACGCGGCCCTGAGGGCAATGGGGTGCGCATCGAGTCGAGCTATGGACGATTCCTCTATCCCTAAAGCTCGGACTTCATGGCGATCCTCTCGAAGCGCTCCATGGATCCTACGCCGATGAGGTGTAGGTTTCCGACGTGAACCCTCTCCAGATGCCTTTTCGCCGCCCTGTAGCATTCGATGACCTGCCTCATAGGCGTGATGGGCAAGTCCATCATGTGATGATCGGGGTGGAAGATTAGTAGGCTGTAGGGTATGGAGGCGTCGAGGTCGGCGATGAACTCCGCGATGGCCTCCACCTCAATGGCGTCGACGTAGCCTGGAACCAGAAGCGTCGTCGCCGTCAAAACCGGCAGCCCCCTCCTCTCGGGGTAGAGCCTCTCAGCTATCATCCTGAAGTTCTCATAGGCCCTCCTATTCGGGACGCCGCTGAGGGCGAGGCTCAGCGAAGGCGTGAAACACTTCAAATCGAATTTCACATTCCCCCCTGTCTCCAAAGCCAGCTCGGCAGCCCGATAGACGAGGCGGCTGTTCCCACAGCCATTCCACTCGAAGCAGATTCTTAGAGGCTTGTCGCCCCTGGCCTTAACAGCCATCTCGGAGGCCCTTATGGCGAAGGGGAGCTGTGGATCGGGGTCTCCGCCGAAGTAGCAGATACAGCTTATACGCCTATTCCTCCTAACAGCCTCAGCCAGCATCGAGGCCGATCGAGGCTTCAGGCCGCTGAGATCCTTATGCGATGGATTCTGGCAGAAGAGGCAGTCGAAGTTACAGCCGTAGAAGAAGACGGCGAGGTTGCTATAACCCCACTCAGGGCCATCTCTATAGGCATATCGGGGATAGCCGGCCCCCGTCCCAGCGGGGCAGAACCAGGCTGCACAGCAGTTGGTGACGTGGGGATCCAGATAGGCGTAGAAGACTCCCTCCTCGGGTGTTGAGAGGGATTTAAGGCTTCCACCCTCATTCCATCTTAGGCCGCAGTATCCCCGCTCCCCATCGCCGATGAGGCAGCGATTGGAGCAGAGGTCGCAGGGAATCCCATCCTCCGAGCGTGGAGGCTTTGGGGGTAAACCCAGGATGCTCCTCACAGCCGTGTGAGCCTGCTCTATATGGGGCATCGCCTCTTGAGGCCTCTCCCTGATGCAGTCGAGGCAGACGCCGAGGATTTCGGCGACGATCTTCTCCTCTCCACAGAGTTTACAGCGATTCATACATCCATGCTTCCCTCAGCCTCGAGGCTTAAAATCGACTCGGTTTTATACGGATTCAACCCCCATATATCTCTCTGATGGTTAAGCCCTTTATAGTTGGAACCGAGAACGCTAAAGACGCCCTGAAGGTGGGCGTCGAGGCCCTTAGGAGGGGAGGATCAGCCATCGACGCGGTTGAGGCAGCCATAAGGGTTGTGGAGGAGAATCCCCTAGACCACGGCGTGGGCATCGGAGGGATACCGAATCTCCTAGGCGTCGTCCAGCTGGATGCCTCCATCATGGAGGGCAGAAACCTGAGGGCCGGAGCCGTCGCAGCTGTTAGGGGCTTCCTACACCCAATATCCATAGCGAGGAAGGTGATGGAGGAGTCTCCCCACGTCCTCCTCGTCGGGGAGGGGGCTGAGCTCTTCGCCGAGGCGATGGGCTTCAAACGCCATGGAGACCTCCTCACCGAGAGGACGAGGGAGATATACCAGGCCTTCCTGGAGGACGCCCTGGAAAAGCTGGATGAAAGCTTCACCTGGAAGGATTACATCATCCGATACGTCAGGAATTATAAGCTGAGGGATTGGTATGAGCGATTGGTGAAGTATCACGGCGGAACAGTCGACGTCATGGCGATGGACGCCAACGGAGATATATGCTCAGGCGTCTCCACAAGCGGCACAGCCCTGAAGCTTCCAGGGAGGGTTGGCGACTCACCGATAATAGGTGCTGGAAACTACTGCGACAACAGGGTTGGAGCAGCAGCCTGCACGGGCAGAGGCGAATTGGCCATAAGGCTGTCCACAGCCAGGAGCATCATCGAATATATGCGAAACGGGATGAGCGTCGAGGAGGCCTGCATAAAGGCGATGAGGAATGTCCTGGAGCTCCATGAGACCGGAGGCCTAAACTGCCTGGCCTTCGACAGGGAGGGGAATACCGCCGCAGCCTCAACCTACGCCGAGAGGCCCTACTACTACATGGACATCGACATGGATGAGCCGGAGGAGAGATGGGGGGTTCTGGTGGAGGATTGAGCGGAGGCTCAGCCATCAGGGGTGTTAGCAGAGACATCTACGGGGAACGCCGACCCATAGAGGGAGTCGTCGTCGCCCTGATACACGTCACCTTCACCGATAGGGGTTTAAACCTCATAGGGTCTATGAGCAGGGCGCTGAAGAGGGGGGAGATACACGAGTTGATGATCACGGATGAGGAGGCGAAGCCAGGCTCCAGGGTTGACAGGGTCTC
>CALEIY010000129.1 GCA_937898665.1 Candidatus Bathyarchaeota archaeon
CGCCTATGTGGCCGACGTATTGTGGAGGGGCTGAAAGCTTCAACTTTGAGAATGTCGCCCCTGGCGGCGTCGCATCCAATGGCCATAGACTCTATGTCTCCGACACCCTCAACAATAGGGTTGTCGTCTTCGACCTCCAAACCCTCAAGCCCATAGGGGTGATAGGTCAGCGGGACTTCAAGTCCAGGGTGGCTGGATGCGGCCCCTACGACCTCAACCATCCCCTGGGCATCGACACCGATGGGAGATGGCTCTTCATCGCCGACAGGGGGAATTCACGCCTCATCATCTACGACCTCGAATCCATGGAGCCCACTCCAGTGATACTTCCACCCCCCCTACGATGGCCTATGCGACCTCGCCTGGGATGGACGATGGCTATATGCAACCGCCTCCGGTGCGACGAATGCCATCATAGTCCTCACAAATATAACGAGGATACTCCAAGGCGATATGAGGGATATAGAGCCCGAGGAGTTCATCATCCTTGGGGAGTGGGGTTTCCCTGGAGAGGAGCATAGGGAGCCGGCGGGCATCGCCGTCGACGATGAGTATCTCTACGTCTCCGATAGATACAACGGGGAGGCCCTCATCTGGAGGAAGTCGAATATAAGGGAGGGAGCTCCACCGGACTTCACGCTGAAGCCCTGCGGCTATGATGTGGCCGCAAATAATCGATACATCTTCCTCGGTGATGATTCGTGGGGTAGAATCCTCGTCTTCGACAAGGAGCTCCTAAGCGGCGGGCCCAAATACGTCATAGGGCGTGAGAGCGTCGAGGATCAATTCATCGTCCAGCTGCCCAGTAGACGGCTATTAGCCACGCCGAGGGGCATCTACGCCACCGAGGATCAGCTCTTCGTCGCTGACAAGAACTTCTACCTCCCCTCGATTCTAATCTACAACGTCACGGAGATGAGGAGCGGCCTCGAGGCCGACGCCTTGATAGGGGTCTTGTGGCCGAGGAATCCGAAGTATGGCCTTGAGATCGTCGACGACATGCTCTTCGTTGCGGGGCAGGAATACATCGGCGTCTTCAACCACCTCCCAAATGAGAGCTACAGCTATCCAGATTGGTATCTCTGCGAGTTCATGGGAGGCGGCATGGGAGGCGTCTCCGTCAGCAGCGATGGACAGCATCTCTGCATCATAGAGAAGGGGGGACACATAGGCGTCTATAATGAGATTCCCACAGAGCCCAGAGACCCAGACTTCCTCATCACCCATGTAGGACGTTATGGCCCCATGCAGAGCGGTGCGGCCACCGATGTATGCTGTCGAGACGGCCATCTAGCCGCCTGTAACTCCTTCTGGGAGGAGAGTAAGGTGTTGGTCTGGAAGACTATGCCCACGAGGGATGGAGAGGAGCCTGATGCCGTCCTGACGATGGCTGGCGGTGAGCGCATCATGGAGCCTTTCACGGTCTACATCTATGATAACATACTCTTCGTGGGAACCCATGGAGGCTCAAAGGTGCTCATCTACAAGGATCTTATGGCCCTCACCGACGATAGTGAGCCAGATCTCATCGTCACTAAGATCCATGGAGCCATCCATGACATCTTCTATGACGGCCACTATCTCTTCGTCTCCTCAGGCTCTGGAATCCACATCTACCACGGCTTACCAGATGAGGATCGGGAGGCTGATGAGGTCATCACCGAGGTCGAC
>CALEIY010000130.1 GCA_937898665.1 Candidatus Bathyarchaeota archaeon
GTACAAATCCAGGCCATCGCATTGTGCCTATGCTTATGTGTTCAAGATACGGGTTAAAAAATAATTTCCCGCATGCGAGGGCATGTTAAAGGAGGAATGAATTGAGATGAGGGTTTCGCATGGGCCTTTATAGGAGTCCCTTCTTTACTGCCTTCGCTAGATGTGATCCGGCGGCCATGAAGTCTTCGGCTGCCGCTTCGGTGATCTCCTCCGCCGCTTTTTGGGCTTTGGTCATCACCTCCTCCTCGTCTAGGGTGAGGATTCGACGATCCCTCATCACGATCCTGCCGTCTATGATGACCGTCTCAACCTCGTCTCCCCTGGCGCTGTAGACGATGTTTGGTGCTATGTTCCTAACCGGCTTATGGAGTATCGGCGTCATGTGAGGCTTCCTCAGATCCAGGATTATAATGTCGGCCCTCTTCCCCTCCTCTATGGAGCCTATCTCGTTGCTTAGGCCTAGGGCCTTGGCCCCCTCTATGGTGGCGATCCTGAGGATCTTCCAGGCTGGGAGCAGCGTGGGGTCTCGATGCCGAGTCTTATTGAGGAGGGCCGCTATCTTCATCTCCATTAGCAGGTTGTGACAGTTGTTTCCACAGGCTTGATCCGAGCCTATAGCGGCGGCCTTCCCGCCCAGGGAGAGGTATAGGGCGAGGGGAGGAGTGACGCCATCTATGAGGGCGATGCTGGAGGGACAGCTCACGTAGTGGACGCCCCTGGAGGCGAGGAGGGCGATCTCCTCCTCCGAGGCATGGTGACAATGAACCGCTAGGAGCCTATCATCTAGATAGCCTATGGAGTCGAGGAATTTGATAGTGGAGGTGCCATACCTCAACTTGATCTGGATGGCCTCCCTCTCTCCCTGGGCCACATGCATATGCATCATAAGGCCGAGGCGTTCGGCCTCCTCTCTCACCCTTAGAAGCAGCTCTCGGCTCATCATGTCGGCGGCGTGGGGGGCCAGCATACAGGTGATTCGCCCCTCCCCTGCGCCGTTCAGTCTCTCCACGAGGCTCAGAGCCTCCTTGAGACGCTCCTCTCCCAGCTCTGGATAGAAGATATAGGGTTTGTAAGGGTCGGGCCTAGAGTCGGGGCCGATCTCATTGATGAGGGGCGCTATGCAAGCCCTGACCCCCGACGGAAGATAGATACGCCTGGTGATCTCCTCTAGGTCTGAGCCTACCTCCCCTATGCAAGTGGTTCCCGCCTTAATTGCCTCCAACACCCCCAGGGCGGCTCCGGCGATTCGATGCTCCCTTGTGAAATATTTCATGAAGGGGGCTAGAGTCTTGAGCATCCACTCTATCTCGGGGACGTCCTGGGCCTCACCCCTCAGGAGGGAGAGGGATGTATGTATATGGGCGTCGACGAGACCTGGTAGAACCGCCTTCCCCCTGGCATCTAACACCCATTCAGCGCCTCTATAACGCTGCTTTAAGCGATGAGTCTTTCCCACCTCGACGATTCTCCCATCCTCTATGGCGACTGCCCCATCCTCGATCGGGCCGACGCCCTCCCCCTTCATGGTGAGGAGGAGGCCGTGCTCAATGAATATGTCAACCATTAAGGACCTCCCTTTCCCTACAACCCCTCCTAGAACCTATATAAAGGGGTCTGCTTACCGCCCTAACTCATAGACGCTGAGACCATAGACGAAGCCTATAGAAGATGAGGCCGATGACGAAGAGCAGGAGAGATGAGGTGATGATGTAGGGTGTATGCAGCCTTGTTAAGGGGTTGTATCCCGCATAGCGTCGCCCGAGTAGTAGGTAGATGAGAGCTGAAATGGAAGTCGAGGGGGGATAGTATTTTGAGAAGAGCTTGAGGCCTTTAGGGAGATATTGATAGGGGGCGAAGACGCCGCTGATGGCTGAGGTTATCACCGAGACGCCGACGCCTATGCTGGTGGCGGAGCGCTCCCGACCCGCTATGGATCCTATGATTAGGCCTATGCCTCCGGAGGCTAGGAGTAGGAGGAAGCTCACACCCACTGCCTCAACGATGGCGACGACGGTGACCTCATATCGGGAGCCGAGGGCGAGGCCGACGGCGAGGACGATGAGCGAGGAGATGAGGGAGAAGAGTAGTAGGGCTAACAACCTCCCAAGGGCGTCCTCCCACGCCCTCATAGGTGTGGAGGCGAACTTACGGTAGACGCCCCGCTCCCTGTCCCCAGCTATCGAGGCCGGCAGATTCGCCATTCCAGCCAGCATTAGGGCGAAGCCCATCATCTGCAGCGTCATCGAGGCCTTAACCTTTGGGAGTATGGCTTCTGGGATTCCCTGAGTGAAGATGAGGCAGCTGAGGACGACCCATAGGGCGGGCCAGGCTATAGTCCAGAAGAGGCTCGACCGGTCTCGGATGAACTCCTTAAAGACCTTCTCGAAGACGGCTGCCACCCTCAGCCACATGGCACTCACCCCAGCGGGGAGCCGGTCATCTTGAAGAAGGCATCCTCCAGCGTCGGCGTCGACGCGTTGATCTCCAGCACCCTATAGCCGGAGGCGTTGAGCCTCTCAATGATCCGTGGCATAGCTCTCTCAGGCTCCTCCACGAAAACCCTATAACCCTCATCGGTCTCCATAACCCGCCCATTTATGGCGAAGCCTCTTAGGAGCTCCAGGGCTTTGAGACCTTTGACTGCGAGCTTCACATCGATGATGGATTCTCGGATATATCTACGCTTCAACTCCTCCGGATGGCCCTCAGCGACTATTCGGCCATCCTTCATGAAGGCAACCCTATCGGCTGCCTCAGCATCCTCCCCGATGTGAGTTGCCAACAGTATGGTTCGATCTCTCTCTCTCCCTAACCTCCTCCAACAGCCATCCCATGACGACCCTCCTCATAGAGGGATCCAGGCCTCCACTAGGTTCGTCGAGGATGATGAGGGGTCTATCACCGAGGAAGGCGGTCGCCAACTCAAGTCGGCGTCTCATACCCCTAGAGTAGGTGGAGACGAGGCGATTGGCAGCCTCGTTGAGGCCGACCCTCCGCAGGAGCTCCTGGGCGATATCTCTCGCCTCTGATCGAGGTATGCCCAGTAGGGCGGCGTAGAAGACGAGGTTCTCCAATCCCGTGAGATGCTGCGATGAGAAGTTGAACTCGGGGATGTAGTTTATAAGCCTCCTAACCTCGTCGGTCTCTCCCACCTGTCTCTTATACACATCTGACGCTGCCGACGAATTAGACGGTGTAGATCTCGGTGGTCGCCGTATCATTA
>CALEIY010000131.1 GCA_937898665.1 Candidatus Bathyarchaeota archaeon
TCAATGACGCCTATGACCTCGCCATCCTCAGAGTCCACGATCCAAACCGAGGCCCTATAATCATCCTTCTCGCCGTCGATCCTCGTGACGACGTAGGCGACGGCATCCCCCTCAGGTGAGACCTGGGGATCGGAAACCCCAACGAATCTCGATAAGTCCTCGATCTCTAATGTTCTCACCATCACCTACTTCTTCAAACTCCAGATAGATAGCTTTTTACCGCTGAAGGCGATTTTTAAAGATTGAGATGTTCAAAAGCATTAATCTAACGGACTTTAAAGGTATAAGAAAATGTGAAAAGCCAATAGAACTATCAAAATTCAATTTATTAATAGGGCCAAATAACTCTGGAAAAACATCGATATTAGAGGCGTTATATCTCTCTATAAATCCTTGGATATCACCATGGCCATTTAATAAAACAGAGGATAGAGCGAAGATGATATTATTTAATAAGATACATTCTGGTTGGATCTCTTTAATATATCGATATTATGGTTTATCTAAATTAGAATCAACTTTAAATGTAGGTTCTAGAATTAGTGTATTAATTGGGTCACATGATGCAATATGTTTCATAGATGGTAAAGAATTAACCGATTTTAAAAGTTTATCGGGAGCGTTAAGAAATTTATATATAATTAAAAGTGATGATGAATTAGCAGATTGCATTGCTTATATTCCATCAGATAATAGATTTCTGAGTCGTTTAATTGAACTCATTACAAAAAAGGAAAATTGGTTTAAGGTTCAGAAAACTGATGTCCATTCTAAAATTGTCAAGGATTTCGTATCTAAAGTTGTTTCCGATGATTTTACGGATGTAACTATTCAATTTTCTGAGATGGTTGTGAGGAGGGAGATTAAGCCTGGAGGGAGCACAGCTTACATCGATGTTAGGGATTTAGGCGATGGAGTTGAGAGATTTCTCGCTGTCGGCTTATGGCTTGAGGCTCTTAATCCTAAAATGGTTCTTTGGGATGATCTGGAGGCCTCTGCTCATCCGGCTTTGATCTCTCAAATTATAAGATGGCTGGGGGAACATGATTGGCAGGTTGTCGCCACTACGCATTCACTGGATGTTCTGCATGAGTTCGTTCTCGCCGAGCCGGAGGATGCGAGGGTTATTCAGTTGAAGAAGTCTAAGAATGATGTTCTCTCCTATAAGGTATTAAGCCTGAAGGAGGTCGAGGAGCTCTTCAAGAGGGGGTTAGATGTAAGGAAGCTCTTGAACTGGTGAAAGGAGTTGAGATTCTCTGAAATTTATAGTGATGAGAGGGATGTTGCGGTGATCTTGGGTGATGGAACTTATGATAGGAAGGTGGTTAGAAATCTCGCTGAGAAGTTCGATGGTGGCGATGTATCCTTAGCTGAGCCGCTTCTCCCCTCGATTTATATGGTTAAGAAGGGATTATCGGCCCTGGAGGGGCTCATTTGGCTCTTACATAAGGGGTATAGAATTAGAAGGGCTTTATTTCTGGTTGATAGAGAACATATCAAGAGTTTTGATGAAATAGAAAATGAATTAAAGACTATGGGATGTGAAATGATTTCCTTTGAATTATTATCAGAAGATCGGGCTGGAATATTTTCATTCCGACATGGAAGTAGAGAGGTCAGATTATATGTTGCAGTGGCAGGGATAAGATGTAATTTGGAGGAGGAAATTGATGAACTTATTAGAAGAGCCTTTGGTGAGGCTTCATCGAGAATGAGTGTGAAGGCTATTTTTAGAAGTATATCAGACATAAGGACCATAAAGGAAACTGTGAAGGGCTTATCATGTGTATTACAGGCATTAGAAGGAGATAGATAATTAGCCTTCCCTCTTCGGCTGGAGCTCGAATTCGCAGTAGGGGTCTCCCATAGCTATGCACTTAACCTCCCTGGCTGTCATCTCCCGCTTGAAGAATTC
>CALEIY010000132.1 GCA_937898665.1 Candidatus Bathyarchaeota archaeon
GGCGCTTCCATATAGGGTTCTACATCATCGTCCACAGCCTAAACCTCGTGATGATTCTGCTGAGTTTAAACCTCCTCCTCAGGCCGAGCCCTGAGAACGCTTATAGGCTCTTTAAATTCACCAGCCCCTACCTGGCTGTGATGCTCGCGGTCACAGCCCTCTCAGCCCATTAGGGAAGGTATATTAGGGCCGCCGTGAGGGGATGAGAGATGGCATATCCAACCCATAGGGAGTGTGCGAACTTCAGGGATGGCCGATGCCTCCTCTTCGGCATAGAGGTCGATCCAGATGCCCCAGCGTGCCCCAACTTCACACCAAGGGCTTCCATCACCCCTGGAGCTCCATCGCCCCAGGCCGAGCTGTGGAGGATTAGGATGGAGATCGAGGGGATTAGGAGAAGTCTAAGCATCCTTGAGGCGAGGCTTAGACGCCTCGGTGGATGATGGCCAGCACTTCATCAACGCCGGATTAACCTCATATTTCAGCATCCTTGGATCCCTGAGGCTTGGGCTTAGGATTCCACCCCCCTTAAGCTCAGCTATAACCCTATTGATCTCCCTCCCGAGGCCGATCTCCTCCACTAACCCCCTCAGGGTCTCGGCGTCAACCCTATATCCCTCAACCGTCTCCATAATTCGATCCAGGAGGTTGAGGATCACATCAGCCTTCTCCTCCCCTATCTCGTTGAGATATCTCCTCACAGCCTCCCTGGGATTCCAGACGCCCCCCTCAAGGGCTATCTGGATGAGGTTTCTTATGGCGTGGGGCATCTCATAGACCTCGTCGGCCTTGAATCTCGCCAATCGGTCTTCCCATGCCATAGACTTCACCGAGGCCTTTGGGATGAGGAGCCTCTCCTCTATGAGGAGGAGCATCAGATCGAGTCGTTCAGCCTCATCGAGGTCTATCTCACCATAGGTTATCCAGCCCCTCCTGGAGGCCTTAGCCAGCACCCTCGCCATCGCCTCAACGTTCTCCCCTGGGTAGAGCCTTCTGAGAACCCTCTGTAGCTTCGTTGTCAATCCATGGCTATGGATATAAAGGACAGATAAAGGAGATTCCATCTCAGAGAGTGATGGACTCGATCATCGTTAAGGACTTGACGAAGTATTACGGCGACCTATGCGCAGTCGACCACGTCTCCTTCACCGTTGAGGCTGGGGAGGTCTTCGGATACCTCGGCCCAAATGGGGCTGGGAAGACGACGACGATAAGGATGCTTACAGGTCTCACAAGGCCCTCTGAGGGGAGGGCCTGGGTCGCCGGATACGACATCGTAAAGGAGACGCTGGAGGTTAAGCGTAGGATCGGCGTAGTCCCAGAGGCCTCAAACCTCTATGATGAGCTGACGGTCTGGGAGAACCTCGAATTCATCTCAAGGCTCTACCACGTCCCGAGGGCTGAGAGGCGTAGGCGTATAGGGGAGCTCCTAAAGCTCTTCAACCTATGGGATAGACGTGATACAAGGTTTAGGAGGCTCTCAAGGG
>CALEIY010000133.1 GCA_937898665.1 Candidatus Bathyarchaeota archaeon
GACTCATGATCCAGAGGCCGAGGGGCCAGCGCCCAGGCCGGATAAAGATCGTGGGTTCAAATCCCACCCCCGGCACTCACAACGAGGCAGAGCACCTATGTTTAATCTCCCTCGTATCCCATCTTCATAACGGTGTTATATTTTTCCTCGGATGTTAATGGTGGCTGTAACGGAGTAATAATGATAGGTAAGTATTAATAGGGGGAGGCTTCTATTCCCCTCACCGGCTCTCCGATCTCTGAGATTCGTCTCTCATGGATGTTTCTCTTGGTTTGGGGGCCTAGCTCCGAGGTGGGGAGCTATACAAATACCAATGCGAAATGGGGTGGAAGGTGATGCGTTTCCTCGTCGTATGGGGCTGGGATCCGGCTAATGCCCGTGAGGTTTCGAGGCGTTTCGCAGAGGAGTTCAACCCCTCTGAGGGTGTGAAGTTCATATACCCCGTCAGCACCATAATCGGCGCCAATAGGGGTTTCACCGTCATCGAGGCTGAGCGTGAAGCCGACATCCATAGAGCAGTAAGAGGCTGGCTAGATCTCTGCACCTTCGACATCTATCCAATTATGAGGTCGGAGGAAGCCGTAAAGGCGTAAGCCCTAGGGGATCTCCTCTCCCCTCCCCTTTTCTCAGTTCAACCATGGGGTTTCAGGCAGATCTCTGAAGCCATAGCCGAGGGTTCTAAGAGCCTCCGCCACCGTAACGCCGCTGAGGGCCTCAGCCTCGACGCCGTCGACGACTACTCTCCGAATCTTCATCTAATCTGCGTTTGGTTCACAGCTTTTAGGCGTTTTATTCCTCTCTTAACAGCTCCTTTAATGCCTCTTTCAGCGGTGTCTTTATTGTTTCCCTCAGCCTCCTCAGCGTCTCCCTCCCCTTAGGCGTGGTTGAATAGTATTTAACCCGTCGCCCCCCTCTCCTCCTCCACTCGCCGGCTAGATAATTCTCCTCCTCCAACTCATAGAGGAGGGGGTAGACGATGCCTGGGCTTAGGGGCTGACCCGTGATCCTCTCCAGCTCCTTCATCACCCTATACCCCGTCATCGCCTCCTTGGAGAGGAGCCAGAGGATGATCAGCCTATTCAGGCCTCGAATCATCGATCTTATCAGCTCCTCCCCCATCTCGGATGGATTGTTGCTTTAATGCTTAATAACACCCTCGAAAGATTGATATGGCCTCTAGGCCTCCTCTCTTCGGTGTATGGTCGGCGTCGACCTCGCCTTCCTAAGAAGCCTCGAACGACCCCTGATACTATGGCTGCTATCCCATGGGCCTAGACATGGATACGACATTCTGAAGGAGCTCCATAGATTGACGGGTCTCGGCGCGAAGCCAAGCCTCGTCTACCCCTTCCTCCATAGATTGGAGCGGGAGGGCTTCATCGCGAGTATGTGGATCAGAAATGGGGGGAGATGCCTGAAACTCTATAGATTGACGAAGAGGGGTGAGGCTCTCCTAGAGAGGGTTAGGATGCTCCTCCTCCCCCTCAGGGAGCTCCTGACAGCCCTCCTGGGCTGAGCGAATATTTTAAAAATCGATACATTATATATCATAACTCCCTAGGAGGCTTCTAGAGTTGAGCCGTAGGAGAGGCTACAGAATCGTCCTAACCGCCGATAGAACCCTTATGAGCGAGTATCACGGCGGCATATTCCTAGGCTTCAGCGCCTGCGTCCCAAGAGGTCTCATACCCGATAGAGTCTACTTTTCGGTATTCTGTCCCCCCGTTAAGGCTGGGCCTGACGGCTCAGCTGAGGCAGCCCCCTATGGAACTCGGAAGATCGAGGCAGCCCTCCTCGAATATGGGTTTAGGCGCGATGAGGTGATCGTCGCCCATCCAGAGCACCTAGACCGAGTTATAGGCCCTGAGACGAGGGCTCTAGGCATAACGGAGAACGATCCCCTAGGGATAGGGCCCGCCACCTCAACCTTCACAGGCCTCCTCGGAGGAGAAGCCTACATGGCTGTAAAGTTCAGGGAGCTCCTAAATCATCCAAGCGTTAGGCGTTATAGGCCGAGGATCATCGTGGGAGGCCCAGGAGCCTGGCAGCTTATAGGCGAACCCCAGGAGAGGCTGGGCATAGACTGCGTCGTCCTCGGCGAGGGAGAGCGCGTCGTCGGCCCCCTCTTCGAGAAGGCCGTCAGGGGGGAGCCCCTGCCATCGGTCGTCCACGGCGAGCCAGTCCCAGTGGAGGAGATACCCATCATCAGAGGCGCAACAATAGATGGCCTAGTTGAGATCGCGAGGGGCTGCGGGAGGGGATGCCGCTTCTGCGAGCCTACGCTCCAGAGATATAGAGCCCTCCCAATACCCCACATACTGAAGGAGGTTGAGGTGAACGTACGACATGGCCGTAGAAATCCGATACTCCACGCGGAGGATGTCCTACGCTATGGGGCCAAGAAGCCATGGGAGGTCGACGTGGAGACCGTCGTCAACCTCTTCAAGGCCGTGAAGTCGGTGCCAGGCGTCGAGGGCGTAGGCCTAAGCCACTTCGCCCTGGCGTCTGTAGCCTCAGCCCCCGAGGCGGTGGAGGGGATATCTAAGGTCGAGGGGATCGGGGACTCCGATCGATTCCTCAGCGGTCAGACTGGGATAGAGACCGGCAGTCCAAGGCTGATGAGGAGGTTGATGGCTGGTAAATGCCTCCCCTTCAAGCCCGAGGATTGGCCCGACGTGGTGGAGAGGGCCTTCGGCATATTGGAGGAGCATGGCTGGATTCCAGTTTCAACGCTCATCGTCGGCCTGCCAGGTGAGACCGAGGAGGATGTCTGCCTCACCATAGACCTCGTTGAGAGGCTCAGAACCTATAGAAGCCTGATCGTCCCCCTCTTCCTCGTCAGCATGGGAAGCCTGAGGGATAAGACCCGCTCCTTCACCTATGAAGACCTGACGCAGAGGCGTTCGGAGCTTATAGTGAAGTGTTGGAGGCACAACCTAGATTGGGCTCCAAGCCTCATAGAGACCTGGTCTAGGCAGTGCATCAAGAACGGCATCGCCAGGAGGGGGATAAAACTCGTCTTCTCCTATGGCATAAGGGTGGCGAAGAGGCTGCTGAGGGAGTGCGCCGAGAAATATGGCTACGACATCAAGGCGATGAGGGAGGATTATCAACGTATGGGCCTTGGGACGAGGATTATACAGAGCCTGAAGGCTGTCGCATCCTAACGGGAAGCTTTTTAGCCCCTAAGCCATATCGATGCTGGATTGTCCGAGAGGGAGCTGCTGGTAAGGAAGATCGAGAGCGGCATAGTCATCGACCATATACCCGCTGGAAAGGCCTTCCTCGTCCTCAAGCTGTTGAGACATGATCCCGAGGCTAAGGTTCTAATAGCGATGAACGTCGAGAGCAGGAAGCTTGGCCGTAAGGACTTGATAAAGCTGGAGGGGAGATACCTGACATCGAGGGAGATAGACCTAATAGCCCTCGTCGCCCCCGAGGCAACCGTCAACATCATAGAGGACTGGAAGGTGAAGGAGAAACGCCGGATAGAGCCGCCGAAGATGGTTGAGGGAGTCTTCCGCTGCCCAAATCCGCTGTGTCCAACGAATTCCCCCTATAAGCCCCCTAGGACGAGGTTCAGGGTTGAGGCCGGTGGGAGGGCTGAGGAGACGAAGCTCCACTGCGAATACTGCGGCTCCACCCTCTACTATGGAACCATAGAGGACTACATAGAACGAGGCGAATTCACACTTGAGGGCGGAGGCCTCGTCTCAAAGGCCAAGATCGAGCGGGTCTTCCTAGACCTCCTCATAGAGAAGGGCGCCCTAAGGCTGGC
>CALEIY010000134.1 GCA_937898665.1 Candidatus Bathyarchaeota archaeon
TCAAGGGATTAGAAATATCCATCGGGAGGGTTGTGGAGGAGATACCCGAGGAGCCCCTCGGCCCGACGCCCTTCCCAACCATCGCAGAGCTGAGAGACTGGGACCTGAAGCTGCTGAGGCGCTATAGGCCATTCTACATGCCCTTCTGCGACGTCTGCTGCCTCTGCACCTTCGGTAAATGCGACCTAACCCAGGGGAAGCAGGGGGCCTGCGGACTCGACATGGCTGCCCAGCAGAGCCGTATAGTGCTGCTGGCCTGCTGTATAGGGGCTGCCACCCATATAGGGCATGCCAGACATCTCGTCGAGCATCTCATAGAGAAGTATGGCCGTGAGACACCCATAAACGTCGGGGAGGACGCCGTCGAGATCGACATGCCCGTGACAACCCTCGTCACCGGCGTCAGGCCCAAGACCCTGGGAGACCTGGAGATGGTATTGGACTACTGTGAGGAGCAGCTGACACATCTACTCTCCTGCTGCCACACGGGGATGGAGGGGAACAACCTCGACTTCGAGTCCAAGGTCTTCCACGCCGGTATGATCGACCAGGTTGGAATGGAGATCGCCGACGCGGCTCAGATATCCGCCTATGGGTTCCCGAGGGCGGACCCAGAGGCGCCCTTCACCGAGATAGGTTGGGGCGTCGTCGATACGTCGAAGCCAGTCATCCTCGTCATCGGCCACAACGTTCCCCCCGCCGTTGAGATCGTCAACTACCTCATCGACCACCAACTCTATGGGCAGGTGGAGGTTGCGGGAATCTGCTGCACAGCCCATGACATAACCAGATACAACGCTGGGGCCAAGATCATAGGGCCGATCTCATGGCAGTTGAGGTTCGTCAGAAGCGGCATACCGGATGTCATCGTCGTCGATGAGCAGTGCATCAGAACAAACCTCATCATGGAGGCTATGAAGATAGGGGCGCCCTTCATAGCGGCCAGCGAGAAGTGCTGCCACGGCCTCCCAGATAGAACGCATGACGACCCAGATGCCATAGTCGAGGATCTGGTCTCCGGTAAGGCTCCTGGAGCTTTGATCCTCGACCCAGATAAGGTGGGTGAGGTCGCCGTAAGGGTTGCGATGGAGATAGCGCCTAAGAGGAGGAAGAGTGGAATCCTCCCATCGAGGGAGGAGGTTGTCGA
>CALEIY010000135.1 GCA_937898665.1 Candidatus Bathyarchaeota archaeon
AAATCTTTCGGAAGAGAGAAAAGGGTTAAAGGCCGATAAGAGTCGATGGAGAAGCTGAAATCGGAGGTTTCATCCTTCATTGACTCCATGAGGGAGAGGCTTTGGGAGATAAGTCGATGGATACATGATCACCCGGAGCTGGGTTATAGGGAGTTTGAGGCTTCAAGGCTTCTGGCATCGGAGTTGGAGAAGGCTGGCTTTGAGGTTGCTCTCGGCGTCGCTGGGCTGCCGACGGCCTTCAGGGCTGAGTATAGGGGTGGGGCTGAGAGGCCGAGGGTTGGGCTGATGGCGGAGTATGACGCCCTACCGAGGGTTGGACATGGATGTGGCCACAATGTCATATCGGCCATCACTCTCGGCGCCGCCCTCGCCCTCGGCAGGGTTATGAAATGGCTTCCGGGCACCCTCGTCGTCTTCGGGACGCCTGCGGAGGAGGCCTACGTCGAGAATGCTGGGGGAAGGTGGTGATGCTGGATGAGATTAAGACCGTCGATGCGGCGATGATGTTCCACCCCTCCACGAGGACAACGGCCATCTGTAGCAACCTCTGCCGCGAGGCTATCGAATTCGAGTTTCGGGGTAGAGCCGTCCACGCAGCCGGCGAAACTTGGAGGGGGGTAAACGCTCTGGAGGCGGCGATGCTCACCTTCTCAGCCATCAACGCCCTGAGGCAGCATTTAAGACCTGGAGTCCTTGTCCACGGCATCATCGCGGAGGGGGGTGAGGCGCCTAACATCATACCCGACAGGGCTGTGATAAGGCTGTATGTGAGGGCGAAAACTCCGGAGGAGCTGGAGGAGGCCTCGGAGAGGGTGAAGAACTGCGCCAGGGGAGCAGCCCTCGCAACGGGGGCTGAGGTGAAGATTAGGAACTATGCCAACACCTACCTCAATATGATAACCAACATGACCCTCGCCGAGGCCTTGGAGAGAAACCTGAGGGCCTTAGGCGTCGAGATCGATGAGTCGAGGGAGGGGCGAGGCTCAACGGATATGGGGAACGTCAGCCACCACGTCCCAGCGGTTCATGCATACATAAAGATCGCCCCAGAGGGGACTCCTGGACACTCCCATGAATTCGCGGAGGCAGCCGTCTCGGAGGAGGCTGAGAAGATGATCCTAATCGGGGCTAAGGCCCTGGCCATGACCGTCATCGACCTACTCACGAAGCCTGAGCTGATGAGACGAGTGGAGTTTGAGAAGGTGGTTAGGGGGAGAGGTAACCTGGACGCATAGAAGCCGAATAGGGGGAAGGCTGTCTCTTATACACATCTCCGAGCCCACGAGACCTCTCTACATCTCG
>CALEIY010000136.1 GCA_937898665.1 Candidatus Bathyarchaeota archaeon
CTCCCAACAGACCCAATAGAGTTCTGCGAGAAGATACTCCATATAAGGCCGACAAGCTATCAGCGGAGACTCCTAAGGCTGCTGGCTGAGGGCCATAGGCGTATAGTTCTCCGATGGGCACGGCAGACGGGTAAAACCTACATATTGGCTGCGGTTCTCATCTGGTATTGCTCAACGCATCCAGGCTCCACAGCCCTCATAGTGGCTCCAGGATTGAGGCAGAGCCTAATCCTAAGCGACAGGATACATGGCCTACTGAACCGTATGGAGCCGAGCGTGAGGAGAAGCATCATCGAGAAGGCTCTTAGAACCATCATAAGGTTCAGAAATGGCAGCCAGATCGTTGCGCTTCCGAATAGTGAACACCTGCTCAGAGGCTATACGGCTCATCTAGTTATCTGCGATGAGGCGGCCTTCTTCCACAACGATGAGGCCATCTTCCCCCACATCCTAATGCCCATGATGGCCACGACAAACGGCATCATGATCGTAAGCAGCACACCCTGGGGAAGGAGATCAATCTATCATCAACTGAATCAAGACCCTGATTGGGTTTTGATCCACGTCCCCTGGACTGAGGCGCTTAAAGAAGGCATATACAGCAGAGAATTCGTCGGGGAGATTGAGAAGCTGAGGGAGGCGAGGCCCCAAGCCTTCAGGATGGAGTATGAGGCCGAGTTCATAGAGGATGAGGAGGCATGGCTGAGCCAAGACCTACTGGCCAAAGCCATAGACGAAGAGCTGGAATACTACCGCATAGAGGACAGCGCCAAGGGGCAATTCTATATGGGTCTCGACCTCGCAGAGCGCCGAGACTACACAGCCATCGCAGTCATACAGCGGGAGGGGCAACTGCTCAAACTGGTTCACAGACATAAATTCCCCCTCGGAACAGGCTTAGCGGCGGCCATAGGCTACATAAAAACCCTACGAGAAAACTGGAGTGGCATAAGGAAGATCTACGTCGACATAACGAAGCACGGAGAATACTTCATACAAGACATGCACGAGGCGGGAATACCGGAAGCAGAGGGCATCATATTCACACAGAGGAGAAAGCAGGAGATGGCCCAGCTATTGAGGCAGAGAATACAGGAGGGGAAGCTCAAAATCCCCTATGACAGAGAACTCCTAAACGAACTAAACATAGAGAGATACGAGCTAACCAAAACAGGAGCCATAAGATTCTACCACCCAGAGGGGACGCA
>CALEIY010000137.1 GCA_937898665.1 Candidatus Bathyarchaeota archaeon
ACCATGGCCACCCTCGACACCGTCCAGCTCTATGGGGGGAAGCCAGCTAACTTCCTTGACTTAGGTGGAGGAGCTCCAGCTGACAGGGTGGAGATGGCCGTTTCATTTCTCCTGACTGATCCCAGGGTGAGGGTCATCTTCATCAACATCCTCGGAGGCATCACACGCTGCGATGAGGTGGCGAGAGGCATCATAGCTGCGAGGGAGAAGACCGGCGTGGAGAAGCCGATGGTGGTAAGGATGATCGGCACACGGGAGGAGGAGGGGAGAATGCTCTTGGAGGAGGCTGGCATCCACTGCCTGGACAGCATGGAGGAGGCGGCTGAAAAGGTGGTATCACTCCTAGGGAGGCGATGAATATGGTGAGATTCGTAGATGCTGAGACTAGAGTCGTCGTCCAGGGCATCACCGGAAGACAGGGGAGATTCCATACGAAGCTCATGCTGGAATATGGAACCAAGATAGTCGCCGGAGTCACTCCAGGTAAGGGGGGTGAAAGCGTCGAGGGCGTCCCCGTCTACGACACCATTGCTGAGGCCCTTGACCGACATAGGATCGACGCCTCCATAATTTTTGTCCCAGCCCCCTATGCCCCCGACGCCGTCTATGAGGCTCTGGACGCTGGTCTCGATCCGATAGTCGTCATCACCGAGGGGATTCCGATCAGGGATACGATGGAGTTCGTAGCTAGGGCTAGGAGGAGCGACATAACCATCATAGGGCCTAACACCCCAGGGGTGATTAAGGTGGGGGAGTGTAAGCTGGGAATCATGCCAGCAAGAGTCTTCACTAGAGGAAAGGTAGGCATAATCTCTAGGAGTGGAACCCTCACCTACGAGATCGCGGATCACATATCCCGCATCGGCCTCGGCGAGTCTACCTGCGTCGGCCTAGGTGGAGACCCCATAACGGGCCTGGATTTCATCGACGCCCTGAGATGGTTTGAGGAGGATCCCCAAACCAATGCGGTGGTTCTAATAGGCGAGATCGGAGGGGATGCTGAGGAGAGAGCCGCTGAATTCATAGCTGAGGGAGGCTTCACGAAGCCAGCTGTCGCCTACATAGCAGGTAGAACAGCCATACCAGGTAAGCGCATGGGTCATGCGGGAGCCATAATACAGGGGGAGAGGGGAACCGCCAGAAGTAAGATAGAGGCCCTAGAATCCGCGGAGGTGCCGGTGGCGGAGAAGCCCAGCGATGTGGCCAGACTCCTCAGGAGGCTTCTAAGCTGACTCCTCCACCCTGCTTAATAGATCCTCCAGCATCCTATATGTGAGGCCCCAGACTACCCCCTCCTCTAGGATGAAGGCTGGATTCTCAGCGCCTCCGATGATCGCATGGCCCCTGGAGCTCCTCAGCCTCCGCAAGGGGATCCAGAAGTAGCTGGAGAGCTCCTCATTCAACCTGATCTCAAGCTCGCGGTCGCAGAGGTAGACGAAGGGTAGAACCCTCAGCTCAGGCGCCCTCCTCGATGTGGAGATATCTAGGGTTCCAAGGGCTTCACATAGCTTCAGGTCTACACCTATCTCCTCCCAGGTCTCCCTCACAGCCGTCTCGATTAGGGCTTCCTTCCCCCTCCTCCGTCCACCTGGGAAGGCGATATCTCCAGACCATGGATCTGAGGGGTTAAAGGCTCTCCTAACCAATAGAACCTCCAGGTCTTCCATGGCTGGTTTGAGGATAACAGCCACGGCGGCCTCAGCTTCGGTCTCTGATATTGGGTTCAACCTGATGTGTGGTATCCTCAAGCCATCATCATAGGATCCTACCGGTGATTTAGCCTTGTCTATGGAGCGGCACCTACCCCAGAAGTCTCATCTTTCTCTTACCTAGGAGGATGGCGTTCAGCGTATCCCTCTTCGAGACAACCCCTAGAAGTTTTCCTTCATCAGCTCTATCGACGACGGGAAGCATCTCAAAGTCGAATCGATTCATCTTCTCCAATACGTCGTAGGCTGTCTCATCTGGATAGGTGACCACTAATCTGCTTCTCAAGATGTCCTTAACCCTCATCTCCTCTATCTCCTCCTGCCTGAGGCCGCTAAGCTGCTTGAGGGTTATGATTCCCACCAATCTTCCATCTTCTAACACGGGGAAGGCCGTATGCTTCGACTCTAGGATCATGAAGTAGAGTATTGAGAGAGGCGTATCCTTCCTGACGCTTACAACCCTCTCGAGTGGAGTCATGATCTCCGAGACCTTCACCAGCTTCAGTGGATCGACGGTATGCTCTATCTCAACTCCCCTCCTCTTCAGCTTCAAGGTGTATATCGACCCCTTCATGAGGAGCGCTGAGGTGAAGTAGCTCATGGAGCAGGCAACCATGAGGGCTGGGAGTAGATGGTAGTTGTCCGTCATCTCTGGGAGCATTATTATACATGTGAGCGGGGCCTTAGCTGCTCCGGCGAAGAGGGCAGCCATCCCCACAAGATAGTAGATTGAGGGCTGCCTCGAGACCAGGGGCAGCCCTGATAGGATGGAGGCGAAGAAGCCTCCGAACATCGCCCCCATGTAGAGGGAGGGGGCGAAGATCCCCCCGCTCCCCCCAGAGCCGACGGTTAGTGAGGTTGCCAGCATCTTCATAACCCCTAAGAGTAGAAGGAGCCACGCCGGTAGAGTCCCCGAGAGGGCTAGGTCTATGCCTTCATAGCCTACACCTAGGATGCCATACTTCGCTAGGAAGACTCCCATCAGACCCGTTAATAGCCCCCCTAGAGCTGGTGTAAGGGATCTTCTAATTGGAAGCCTGTCGAAGAGATCCTCCATGAGATATAGTATTCTCGTCCATATAATCGCGAGGAGTCCGAAGACGATGCCGAGGGGGAGGAAATAGAGGATGTCTAGGGGGCTTTTAAGTATGTATTCTGGAGTCTTGAAAGCCGGTTTCAATCCGAAGACCTCACCCGTCACCACCATCCCCACGACGGAGGAGAGGAGGATGGGTATCACATCATAGGGGGCTACCCCCCTGTAGATGACCTCTAATCCGAAGATGGCTCCGCCTAGGGGGGCCATGAAGGTTCCTGAGATTCCGGCTGAGAGGCCGCAGACGACGAGAAGCCTCCTATAAGCCTCATCGAATCCAGCTATGCGGCCTAGCAATGAGCCTATGGCCGCCCCTATCTGGGCGATAGGCCCCTCCCTGCCCACGCTGCCACCCGAGCCTATGGTGATGGAGGAGACGAGGGTCTTCACCATTGCCACCCTCCCCCTTATATCTCCCCCCTTTGTGTGGACGGCGTCCATAACCTCTGGTACGCCATGCCCCCTCGTCTCGGGGGAGATCCATTCAATTATTGGTCCCGCTATCAATCCCCCAAGCGCTGGGAGGATCATAACGCCGAAATTATATCCCCAGAGGTTTATAGTCAACCTTGGGAGGAGGAGCTGGAAGAAGAGGTATTTGAAGAGCCAGATCATCTTTCTGAA
>CALEIY010000138.1 GCA_937898665.1 Candidatus Bathyarchaeota archaeon
GCTGACCCAAGCTGCCTGAGATGTCTCGCTTTGGCTATGAGTCTCCTCAGCCTATTCATGGGGGCTGACTTGCTTATGTCTATGCTTAAGATGGCCTTCGATAGTGGTCTGGCCTTCCTCCTCAGCCTTATGGGTGTGTCATCCCTCCATGCTCCCAGGCCCTTTGCTGCCTTGTACGCTACTCCTCTCGGTATGTCGAGGACTATGGAGGCTATGGCCCCTGAGAGATATTCGGTCTCTGAGAGCATCAGCGAGACGGCTGAGAAGGGTATGCCCACAGCCATATTCGTCGTCCCATCGAGGGGATCAGCGATCAGCAGGAGTTCTCCACTCCCTATGGTTGCCTCCCCCTCCTCGCTCTCCAATCTCACAGAGGCTCCGGATCGACGTAGATAGGTCTCTAAGGCCTCCTCTGCGGCCTCATCGAGGATCCTTTTACGTCGCTCTAGACTTAGGCCTCTACTCTCCCTCTCAGCTCTCAATAGGGCCTCTCGCACCCTCCAGGCAGCCTCGACGAGGATTTCTAGATGCCTAGATGAATCCATTCTCCCTCATCGCCTCTATAATCTTATCGACAGCCTCCTCCGGTGAGTCTCTCACACAGTCTATCTCGACGTCGATCTGCCATGGCTCTTCATACTCCACCTGCGCCCCTGGGACGAACTGTGCCTCACCTGTCTCAGCCATCCTGTAGATGCCCTTAGGGTCTCTCTCCCTGCAGACCTCGAAGGGGCATCGAATATAGACTTGGAGGAACTTATCTATCAATCCCCTGGCGGCTCGTCTCCAACGTCGCTTATGGGCTGTCGCATCGAAGATGACGTTTACGCCGTTCTCAACCAATAGGACGCCGATGTAGACGAAGGCGTTGTAGAAGAATTCACGCTCCTCCAGGGTGTAGGTCGGCTTGGGTGTTAGAACCCTCCTCACGACATCGGATTCGAGTATATAGGCGTCGACGCCCATCTCCTCAAGCCTACTTTTCAAAGCCCTCGCTATGGTTGACTTACCAGATGCCGGAAGACCCGTGATCCAAACAGCCCATCCAGGCTCCCCAGCCAATTAGGTTTCCTCCAATAGCGGGTTTATCTCCCAGGGATTTAAGACCTCAACCTCCAGAATGTTCCTGGCGAAGTTCAGTAGGCCTCTTCGAACCTTTAGGCTGAGGGTTGGATACCAGACCGGTGAGGCTATGACGAGCGCCCTCCAGCAGTAGAAGGGCTGGACAACCTCCAAAAGCTCCTCATCCCCAGTCTCATCGAGGTAAACCTTATAGAAGGTCTCCCAAAGCTCCCTGAAGGGGCCGCTTAGGTCGCCGTTCCGCTGTAGGGAGTAGAAGAGGTAGTTTATTGTCATCGCCGATACGTCGTCAGCCGGCTCACCCCACTCGCCTCTGCTGCGGTCTAGCAGCGTGAAGTCGACTCCCTCCCTGAAGATGATGTTCCAGGGGTGGAAGTCTCCGTGAACCTGGCTCAGCCTATGCGCCTTACGCTTCAGCCTCCACCTCCAATCGATGCAGCGTTTCTCGATGTTGATGAGCTCCTCAGCCCTGATGTATTCAGCCTCCTCTGGATAGCTGTCCGTCAATCCGAAGATGCATTCGCTATGGCCGACGAGCTCCCTAATCCGTCTTCTATACATCTCTGGGTCATCCCTCTTAACGGAGTGTATCTCGGCTAGATACCTGGCCAGCGCCCTGCATCGCTCCAGGTCTAGGTCTGTGAGCCTCCCGCTGTCCCTTATGCGGTCGAGGTCATGGAAGTATTCTCTGCCTTCAACGAGATCGGTGAGGAGGAAGAACTCCTCGCATCCGCTTAGGCTGAGGGCTGCGCCATCCCTGGTGAAGGCTCCGATGTCCAGAGCCCTTACATGCCTTGGGAGTTTGTTGAAGGCCTCGGCCTGCCATAGAAGTATGGCAGCCCTATCAGCCCTGCGTTCATGGCCGAAGCCTCCAGGCTTTATGGTGTTTATCACGACGCTCCTAGCCTCGCCGTTTAGCTCGAAGTCTATGCGCAGTGGGATTCCATATCCATAGGCCTTTAGGGCGTCCTCCTCCCTCACCGAGACGCCGAGGGGTTGTAGACGCTTTATGGAGACCCCCTTGCCGAAGACTTGGGAGAGGTAGCGTTCGAGGGCCTCCTGCTTGAGCCTCATCTCCTTATCGTCGTCGACGATGATTAAAGGGCTTCCCCTCTCGATGGGGAGACTTTAAAAGTCTGTCTTCCCAGCCTCCTTAGACATGGCTGAGAGGAGGAGGGGTAGGCGCCCAGAGTGCTATGGGATGTATGGCCTCGGAGAGGAATGTCAGAGCTGCCCCTGGAGGCGTGAATGTATGGAGGCGACGGAGAGGATCATCGCCGCGGCCACGAGGAAGGGAACCCACGTCAGGGTTGTGAGCAAGTATAAGGAGAGAAAGTTCAAGCCTAGGCGTATACCCTAATCCTCCTGGTAGATCCTCGACTCGCCTTGGACTCTCTTCACCCTTATGATGTTGACGCCCTCCTCCTCGCCGTAGCCGTGATGTGTCACCAGGAGTATCTGCCCTATCTCCCTGCTGCTCCTGGCGATGTATTCCAGCAGCTGTGGAATGTTCTCGGAGTCCACCGCATCTGTCGGCTCGTCGAGGATGAGGAGGTGGGTGAAGCCCATAACCCTCAGCAGTGCGAGGCGCTCTGAGAGGGCGAAGAGGCTTTCATGGCCTCCACCCGCTCTCCAGGCCGGTATCATGCGCTCGGCCCCTATGGGTCTGACCTCCAATATGTAGGTTTCACGGTCTATATGGCAGCCTGAGTAGACCTGCTGGTCGGTCAGCCTCTCGAAGTATTTATAGGTCAGCCACTCCAATCTGCGTAGAACTCTATCTCGGAGCTCCTTCTCATATTCGCCGTAGCGCTCTACGATACGCTCCAGCACCGATATCTTTGCCTCATACTCCCTAACCCTTTCGAGTTGAGATCTCGCCTCCTCCAGCGTCCTCCTCGCCTCCTCCCGTCGACGCTCCACCTCCCCCCGCCTCCGCTCCGTCTCCCCTATGAGGGCCTCCAGCGATCTAACCTCCCCCTCAGCCTTTGAGGCCTCCTCCCTCAGCGTCTTGAGATGCTCCTCTACGCCGGCTCTCGCCTCCTCAAGGGTTTTGAAGGCTCGGTTTAGGGTTTCCTCCGCCCTCATCTTGACGGCCTCCCCCATCTCCTCCAGCTCCGCCTCCAGGGTCTTACCCCTCTCGAAGAGTTCTCGGATGGTTTTCCTCAGCTCCTCTATACGTCGGAGCTGCTCCACGAATCTCGACAGCGTCCTCTCCACCTCCAGTCTTCGCTCCCTCGCCGATTTCAATTGGCTCTGGGTCGCCCTGATCTCGGCTTCCAGGTCTCCGAGGCGGAGCTGTTTTGCCTCAAGCTCCTCCCTCCACTTCGCTATATCCTCCTCCAGGAGTTGATAGTCGATGACCTGTCCACACTTCGGGCATCGGGTTAATCCGCTTTTCTTCAGCTCTAGGTGTTCCTCGATCTGATGCTTCAGCGTGGCGATCTCTCCGTCGAGGCGCCTCCGCTCAGCCATCAGCTCCTCCTCAAGGGTTCTCTGAAGCCTATCCTCCAGCTCAGTCATCTCCCTACGACGCTGCTGGAGCTCCGCCAACCGCTTCTCAGGCTGCTCCCCAATCTCCCTGTAGAGGCCTACCAGCTCCTGCTCCCTGTCTCTTCGACGCCCCTTTAAGACTTGGAGCTCCGTCTCCGCCTCCCTCAACTTGTCGAACTCGGCCTCTAAGGCCTCAATCCTCCTCAGCCTCTCCATTATGGCTGTCAATCTCCCCTTGGCCTCCGTCAGCTTCTCCTCCAGCTCCCTACGCCTCTCCGAGAGTTCTTGGAGCTCCCTTTCAGCCTCTTCGATGTCCCTCTCCGCCGCCCTCATCCTCTCCTCTATGGCTCCCCGCTCGGTGAGGCCTCCCCGCTCCTCGAGTTTACGCCTCACCTCCCTGAGCTGCTCCCTGATCTCAGCCGGCGTCGTCAGCCCCAGGATGGCGTCCATCCTAACCCTCCTTGGATTGAGGATCTCTACGAACTCCTTCTGCCTGGCGTAGACGACGTTGAAGAAGGTGCGTTTCCCTATGCCCAGCAGCTCCCTTATGCGCCTTTGAACCTCCCTCTCCTTCGTGTAGGGCCTCTCCTCGCCTTCTATCTCCAGCTTCAGCAGGGTCGTCTGAAACTCCTCTCCTCCCCTCCGGCTTGGAATCAGCATCCCCTCACGGGTGATCCTAACCCTCTGACCTGTTAGGGGGCTTCTAAACCTCAGTGAGACGTGGAGCTTGCCCCCCTTCAGCGGTATGAGGTCTCTCTTATTGACACCTGGAACCTCGCCGAAGAGGGCGAAGAGGATGGCCTCCAGTAGCGTCGTCTTCCCAGAGGCGTTTCGACCTGAGATCTTGTTGACTCCAGGCTTGAATCTAACCGTCTGCCTCGAACCATAGCATTTGAAGTTCTCGAGGGTTAGCTCCTCGATCAGGGCTTTTCACCTCTGAAGCTGTGCTCCTCAAAGCGTCTCAGCCACTCCTCTATGAGGGGCCTCCTCTTACTAGGGGTCAGTAATCCGGTCTCGACGCTCGCCTCCTCCTCAAGGGTCTCCCGCACCCTCTCATGCATCTCGGCGATCTCCTCGGCGAAGGGGCCGAAGTCACTGAAGAACTCCTCGACGGCCACCTCCTCCCCGCCTGGTGGAGGCATGAAGGGGGGCATCTCCAGGCCCATGGTGTCGACGTCAACCCATAGGAGTAGAGGCTCCTCCTCCACAAGGCTTTCAACCCCCCTTAGGTCGATGTCGCTGGGCAAACCCTCCGAGAGGCCTCCCCTAACGGGAACCCTTAGATAGCCAGGCTTGTTGACCCTCCTCAACTCCTCTATGAAGCCCTTAACGGCCTCTAGGATCTGCTCCGCATACCAGCTTGGAGGCCTACGTCGATCCGAGGTGACGGGTATGCGTCTCATCACATGCATCGGCTCGATGGGTATCCACTTGAAGTTAGGCCTCTCAGACTCCGCGTCCTCGACGATGTAAAATCCCTTATCGGGTTTCTCGCCGAAGTCGTACATCTCGAGGGAGCCTGGGGTTAGGAGCCATCCGCCGTTCGGCAGCGGCTTAGGCTTATGCCTCTCATGGTGGTGGCCTGCGAAGACGTAGCGGGGATCAACCTCAACCAATTCGTCGATGGTTAGCGCTGGGCTGTAGGGGGGTATATCCTGGTATCCCTGGATGAAGGTGTGGAGCATCAAGATTCGTAGATCCTCATCCTCAGCCTTCTCGAAGGCGGGTTTCACCAGCTTCTCATAGGCCTTCCCTATGTTCTCATAGTAGCCGAGGCCGACGACGTAGACCCTATCATCGCTGTAGACCATGTTTTCCTCATCGAAGATGTGGAGATATTTGGCGAGGGGATGCCTGATATAGTCGAGGGTGTCCGACAGCGGCCTGCCGTCGTGGTTCCCCCTTATGATGAGTATCTTAGGTTCATGGCCGTGCTGCTCCGTGATTCCCGTCGCCAATCGGTATAGCTCATCATGGACGAATTGGACGAGGCTTGGTCTGAGGGTTCGACGCTCGAAGAGGTCTCCACAGATGAATATGTATTCGACGCCGGCATCTATGATGGCGTCCACAGCCTTCCTAAAGGCCTCGGTGAAGGCTCGGCGTCGATGCTCAGCGATGGCGAGGGGTATCGATCTCCCTATATGGGCGTCGGCCAATACTGCGAACTTCATGATCCCCGCCCCCTAATATAGGGCCTCATCCTCTTCCCCCTCCGCCTCCCTCAGGGCCTCCTGGAGGAGGCCGTATACGTCTGGGGTTCGCCCTCCATGTCTTGTTTCGCGCTCCATCGTCTTAATCATCACGGGTATGGGGACGAAGGGGCCGACGAGGACTGCCTCCCCCTGCTCGAGGGCTGGGAGGTCTTCCAGTAGGTCTTCGGAGAAGGATTCGCTCGCCGCCTGTATTGTCCGCTGATCCTGTGGGTTTATGACCCTGAATATGGCGAGGTTTCCACAGTTGCTTAGGATGTCTGGGTCAAGTCTCCTGGGCCTTTGACTTATGACTGTTAGGAAGAGGCCGAACTTCGATCCCTCAGCCGCTATGCGGGCGATGATATCCCTGCTGAATCTCACACCCCTATCTGGGGGAGCTGCGAAGCGGTGTGCCTCCTCGATGAAGATGAAGAGGGGATGCCTCGCCCAGGGTTGGCGTCGATACTTGGCCTCGAAGACCCTGCGCAGTATGACGCCTACGAGGACATCCTGAACATAGTCCGGTAGGCCGCTGAGATAGATATCTGAGAGGTGTTGAGGCTTGAAGAAGGCCTTGACGTCGATGTCGCCGTAGGTGAATATGCCCTCCCGTTTAAGGTCTTCAAGCCTCTCGATGATGCCCTCTATACGCTCCTCCGCTGTCCCCCTCGCCCTCTCCATCTCACGCTCCAATCTATCTAGAATGTCGTCCAGCGTGTATTGGGGATTCTCACCTCTCAGCTCCTCTAGTATTCTCCTCAGGAGGAATCTCTGTCGAGGCCCCTCTATACGGGTTAGGGCGCATAGCTCCCTGAAGCCTATGGAGGAGGCGCTGAGCCTCATGGGCTTCACATGGGGCGCCTCGAAGCGCTCAGCCGCCTCCGGTCTATAGACCGTGACCTTATCATGGAAGAATTCATGGAGCCTCCCATCAGGCTTCAAGACCATCTCTGCATAGTCGCCGTGGACGTCTATCGCCAGTATGGAGGCGCCCCGTCTCAGGAGCTCCTCCATGATGCGCCCCGCGAAGTAGCTCTTCCCATATCGAGTCATCGCCAATATGGCCATATGCCTATGGAGCTCCCTCCCCGAGATGGGGACTATGATGTTCTCCCTATGCAGTAGATGTCCAACCCTCAGCGGTATCTCCCCCTCTGGGATGTTGAAGAACTCTCTGAGCAGCTCGTCTGAGGCTCTGTAGACGGGTGTCCCAGGCATCGGTGGGGATCTGGGTCTGCGTATCTCTCTCCGCCCCTCGGCGTCGTGGATGTAGCCCAGAACCTTCGCCGTGGCGTATATCTGCAATAGATCCGGCGTGATGCCTAGCTCTCGTTGTTTATAGGCTGCTCCAGGGGTTGTTCTCCTATCGTAGAAGGGGTGGCTGGAGATTAGGCGCTTCACCTGCCCCAGCACCCTCACCCTACGTCGGGAGCCGTCTGGAAGCTGCTCCTCCACCTCCAGCTCCACATATTCATAGTTCACAGGCCTGTAATCTGGGTCTGAGATGTTGAAGTCGAAGTGCGTCGGGTCTGCCTGGCCGATGACGTAGCCATACTCCCTCAAAGCCTCAGCACCCTCCTCCGGCTTATGAGATTTAGACCAGCCTCCTCCAAACGCTTGACTATGAGGGGTTCATAACGGGATTCGTAGAGGCCCCTATCAAACCTGGCGATCAGATCAGCCTGGTAGAGGGGTATATTATACTCAACCTCATTACAGAACCAGTAGGCCAACCGGTCTAGGAGTCCCTCCAGCTCGATGAGGGAATGCTCATCCCCCATGAATCTGTCGATTTCATAGCTTCCCCAAGGCTCGTAGTAGCCGATGAGGGTTGATAGGAAGTCGACTCGGAGGGGTCTGGACTCCGGCTGGGGTCTGAAGACGATGGAGGCCACGCCAGGCTGTGAGAGGATGCCTCTCATGGCCTCCTCTATTCCCTTAGCCGTCTCCCCCTCAGCCTCCCAGGGTATCTGCGGCGTCCTCCACTGCTGGGGTGGGGCGAGGAGCAGCGGGGTTGTGTAGCCCTCCCCGGTGGTCGACTCCCTAACCAGGGCGGTGTCGCAGAGGAGGTTTCCAGCGAGGTCTCCCCCCTCGGCTCTAAGCCTTCTGAATAGTTGTTGAAGCCTCTGAGGTGTTGCCGCCTCCAACTCTCTTAGTAGGTCTCTGAGGCCGCGGGCCTCCGCGATCTCCCTCAATAGGGCGATGTGGAGGTTGAGGGCGGTCGAGTCCTTAGCTATCGCCGTGAGGGGGAAACCCGTCTTAGCTGATAGGGAGTGGAGTGAGGCTATGGCATTCAGAAGCTCAGCTATCAGATCTGGATGGTGTAGATACTCGCTTGGCCGCCTTGGTATCCCCATCGGCCTCAGGGATCCATCCATCAATAGTAGGGGTTTATCCCCCATCTCTAGAACCCTGCTGGCGGCCTCATAGGCTGCGGAGTACTCGGCGATCATCCTGACATATCTGGTTATGGCCTCCCTCTCAGCCTCATCGTAGGCCTCGCCTATGTAGAGCTTCACCCGTTTAACGATGCTGCTCTCCCCTCCGCTGTAGATGAGGGCGCAGGCTCTACCCACGGCTGTGAAGCCTCCATAGGCGAAGGTGGAGGATTGAACCCCGCCGTCGACGGCTATGACGACGCCGTCCCCCCTCCTCGGCTTGGGCATATAGCTCCGCCAACGCCTCCGCAGCATCCTGACGACGGCTGGCAGAGGCTTCGCCTCTCCCCTCCTCTTCAATCCCTCGACAGCCCTCTCAAGCTCCTCGTAGAACTCCTCGAAGAAGAGGTCGACCATCCTCGACAAGGCGTCTCAACCCCGGTGCGGCGGCAGCCCCCCGAGGGAGCAGGGGCGGCCGGATGGCAGTCCCGCCATCCCCCCTCAACCCCGATTCTCCACGAGCGCCGAACGTCCGGGCTTAGGTTGCTCCCTCCCGGGCCTGGCCAGGTTCACCCGGCTGGGGTCACGTGGCCTCCCTACGGAGGCTCGACGACCCTCCGCCGGCCCCGTGGGTCGAGGCCTCAACGGGGGTCTAAGCAGCTTACCATCCGGCTCCTCCCCCACCACCCCTCGGGGTTACTGGCCCCCTCCGTAGAGCCCGTTTGAGGTGTGGGGAAGGGCTAGCTCCCCGGGCCCTCCCTGCCGCCGCATGTATCCCTTTCGAGGCCTTGGTTAAATGCGTTGCGTATTCTTATAGGGGTATGAGGCCGAATCTTAGGAGGCTGAGGCCTAGGTTTAATGCGACTAGGAGTAGGAAGCCTCCGGTGGCCACCTTCTCTATCATGGGCAGCCCCTTTGCGTCGGTTATGATCTTCAGCATCCTCCATCCATCGAGAGGCTTTATCGGCAGCATATTCACCATCGCCACGTTCAGTGAGAGGAAGTATGTCCAGTTGAGTAGGTATAGCAATGGAGGCGGCATCGTCCTGGCGTAGATTATTAGGAGGGTGAGGGCTGCGAGGCCGATGACCAGGTTTGAGAAGGAGCCTGCCGCGTAGACCCTCATCTGGGAGATGCCGCCCGTCGCCTCCAGCGCCTCCTCATCAGGCTCCACGGCTCCCCCGATGATGATGACGGCGAAGACTAGAGCTGAGGATCTGATGGGTATGCCCTCGAGGATGCATTGAATCCCATGGGATACTTCATGGATGAGGATGACGATGCCCGCTGCGATGAGGAACCAGGGTAGGCTTTGAAACCTCACCGTGACGCCTGGTATTATGGGGACAACCGGTGAGGCCTTCTCGGGGACGTAGAAGAATCTCTGGAGATTCATCAATAGTAGATAGGAGATGTAGATGGCGAGTCCTGGGGAGGTTACCACCCCCATGTTGCCCAGAACCCTCCAAAGCCTTGGGGTTCTAAGCGCCACACGCTCCATGAATCCATTCAGCCTCTTAGACCTGTAGAGGGCGTAGAGGGGGTGAACCTCGACGCCGTGCTTCTCCAGGTCTAAGAGCTTTGAGGCTGTGTAGAAGGCCGTCCAGGCTGCGGCGAGGATCAATAGGCCTAAGAGGGGTTGGGTCAACAATCTCGGCTAGGTGGAGTATTAAAACTCCACATCATATAAGGGTTTGAGGTTGATGGAGGTTCTCTACGACGGGGAGCGGTGGAGTCTCCTGAAGGCCCTGAGGGGCGAGGCCGTGGAGATGATGAGGCCCCTCGCCGAGAGGCATATAGGGGCACTGGTCTATGGCAGCATAGCGAGGGGAGATGTATCGCCGACGAGTGACATCGACATATTCATACCCAGCCCACCGGCGCCGAGCATCCTCGAGGCCCTCATAGAGGGAGCTGGCTACACGGTGGAGTCGAGGGAGATCATTCAGGCTACACCTAGCTACGCCGCCAAGGGATACATCTACATCGATGAGAGGCGCTGCTACTCCTTTCCGCTTATGCCCATGAGACCAGTTGAAAGGGAGTTCTATCGATTCGCAGGCTCCATCACCTATGAGGAGCTCCGCAGAGATCTCAGGGTTCCAGGAGTGGATAAGCGGTTGATGCTCATAGAGCCGACGGAGTTTGGGCATAGGGAGACCTCGATCATAGGTCGGGAGGGCTATGTCGCTAGGCTGCTGGGAGTAAGCGTCTCAACGGTTCTCGACAGGGTGAGGACTTTGACCCGTCGACGGGAGATAGGGCGGACGGGGGTCTACGTGAAGAGATCTCTCTCCCCCGATGAGAGCTTCGGAGAGGTCTTGGAGGAGCTATTGAGGCTGAAGCCCGCGATGAGACGTCGACTTAGGGAGTTAGACTAGGCCGAGGGATTTGAAGGTTCTAACCCTAATCTCCTCCGGAGGCTCAACGCCCTCCGCAACCCGCTCTGCTATGAGCATCCCGACGCCCTTCTCCCTCGCCACCTCCAGCAGTCGGCCTGTGACGATGCCGTCGAAGACGACGGCGTAGACGCCCTCCGCATCCTTAAGCTTCTCCACCAGCTCGCTCACCGGCACCCTCATGACTTCTCCCCCATCCCTTGAGAGCAGCACCGCCTCCAGGGTTCCCCTAAGGCCCTTAGCGATGTCAGAAACCCTCTCCAGCAGTATGACCTCCTCCACCGGCATCCTGTTGGCGAGGGCCTCCTTGATCTCCTCCGGCGTCAAATCCTCGACTCCCTTCCCCCGTGGCGCCCTGGCGACGTAGGTTGGCCTGGCAACCTGTAGCAGCTCCTTCAATATGAGGTCTCCACCCCTATCGCCGTCGAGGAAGGCCGTCGTCACCTTAGACCTCGTCAGCTCTATGATGGTCTTGGGAACCTTCACTCCCTCCAGGGCTATGACGCCGCCGTAGCCGCTGCGGAGCATGTTTATGACATCCGCCCGCCCCTCGACGATGATGATCTCCCTACTCTTCGCTATATCAGGTGAGGCCGTTAGGCGTTCAGGGCCATACTGGATGGGCTGGGCGATGCGATCCTCCTTCGCCACCTCCTCCAACAGCTTCTCCAAATCCTGGGTCTCCTTCACCACCCATTCTCTTATGAGCTCCTTAGCCCTCTCCACGATGCGTCTCCGCTTCTCCTCCCTCACATCGAGGATGCGCTCTATCTCAACCTTCGCCTCGCAGGGGCCTACACGGTCGATGGTCTCCATAGCCGCCGCTATAATGGCCGTCTCGACGCGGTCTAGGCTGCTGGGGACGATGATCTTCCCCGTCGTCCTATCCTTCTCCGATTTCAGTATGATGTCTATCCGACCGATCTTACCAGACTTCTGGAGCTCCCTGAGCTCCAGCTGCTTTGGGAATAGGCCCTCGGTCTGGCCGAAGATGGCCCCTATAACGTCGTGTTTCTCAACTACACCCTCAACCACAAACTTAGCCTCTATCACGTATTTAACTCCGCCAGGCTTCTCCTTCTGAACCATGATACTCACCTCCTAACACCCATATGCGGGGGAGTAGACTCCATAAGCCTAGGAGCCCTAGGGTTCTCCCCGTAAGGGTTGAAGACCACTCCGCCCGCCTTGAGCGTGAGGAGCCCTCCGCACCGTTTTATCACTTCTCCAAGGCAATAAAAACCTTCCCGACCCAAATTCTTTATCCGATGCCTAGGCCTACTCCTTCTGGTGGCCTCGTTGACGATCCGCATAGGTATAAACGGATTCGGCCGTATAGGCCGAATACTCTTCAGAGCCATCCTCGAGGGAGGCTATGACATCGAGGTGGTAGCTGTAAACGACTTGACGGATGCTAAGACCCTCGCCCATCTACTGAAATATGACAGCGTCCACGGCAGACTCGACCTGGAGGTCTCCCACACTGAGGAGAGCATCGTCGTCGGAGATAGGGCTGTGAAGGTGTTGTCTCAGCCCGAACCCTCAAAGCTCCCTTGGTCTGAGTTGGATGTCCACACCGTGGTGGAGGCGACGGGGAGATTCACAAAGCGGGAGGATGCCGCTAGGCATCTAGAAGCCGGAGCCGAGAGGGTTCTGGTGACGGCTCCCAGCAAGGGGGCTGACGCCACGATAGTTCCAGGTGTAAACCATGAGACCTATGACCCTGAGAGGCATAGGGTTGTCAGCCTGGCTTCCTGCACCACTAACTGCCTGGCGCCTATGGTGAAGGTTCTCCACGAAGAATTCGGCGTAGAACGGGGCTTGATGACGACGATACACGCCTACACGAATAATCAACGCCTCCTGGATATGCAGCACAGAGACCTACGGAGGGCGAGGGCTGCGGCGATAAACATCGTCCCAACGACGACGGGGGCTGCGAGGGCCATCGGCCTAGTCCTCCCCGAGCTGGATGGCAGATTAAACGGCATGGCGATGAGGGTTCCTGTGTCAAACGTCTCCATCACAGACCTGGTAGCCCAGGTGAGTCGAGAGGCGACGGTGGAGGAGGTGAATGAGGCATACAGGAAGGCAGCTGAGGGCAGCCTGAAGGGTATACTGGCCTACACTGAGGAGCCTCTCGTCTCGTCGGACTTCATCCACGACCCCCACTCGGTGACCATAGACGGCCTATCAACTATGGCGATAGGCAGCCTGGTGAAGGTCGTAGGCTGGTACGACAACGAGTGGGGCTACTGCAACAGGCTGGCGTGGATGCTGGAATACATGGCTGAGAGGGAGGGACTATAGGCACATCCCTTTTCTTCCCCAAACCATCTTCAAAGGGGATGGCTGTTAGTAGGGTTTATCGAGGAGGACGCGGATACCGGCTCAGATTAGAAGGGCCCTGGGGATGGAGGAGGGCGATGAATTAGTCTGGGAGATCGAAGATGAGACCTTGAGGGTGAGGGTGCGGAGGAATCCCTTCAAGCGGCTGGCGGGGAAATACTCCGACCCCAGACTAACCTACGATGAGATCGAGGGGAAGGCTGATGAATTCATCGGGTGATCTGAAGCTCCCTCAGCCTCTCCAGGTTCTCCGGATGGTTTTTGAAGTAGCGTCTGACCGGTTCGAGAATCCTTATGACCGCCTCTGCGACGGCGTTCTTCAGGTCTAGGGGGTGGAGCTCACCGCTGGTGTATAGCTTCTCCAGCTCAGCGTAGCTCTCAACGGTTATTGGGCCTCCGTACTTTGAGGGTCTGTCTATGTCGAGGACTCCGAGGTGGGGGAAGACTATGAGCCTGGCGTGCTCCAGGACGGGGTTTCCCTCAGCCTGCTTGGGTGGGCAGTAGGCCATGCGGTATTTCTCCCTTATGACATCGGGCTCGTCGTTGACCCAGATGGCTCCCTGAGCTATGCTCTTAGACATCTTCGTCCTGATGCTCCTGTTTACGGCCTCATCCTCATCGAAGACCCCTGAGACGGCCTCACCTCGGAGACCTGGAAGCAGCGGCGAGTGGAGGCAGACGGGTGTTTTGAATCCCAGCTTCGGGGCCACGTCACGGGCCAGCATGTGAACCTTCCGCTGATCCATCCCGCCGCAGGCGCAGTCGAGGTCCATGGCGAAGATGTCGCTCGCCTGCATCGCAGGATACAGCAGCCATGCGGCCTCCACGTCGCCTACTTCGAGGCTGCGCCCCATAATCGGCAGCGCCCGTTTTATCCTGCGCAGCGTCGAGTTCTTCATCACCTTCACGACGATGGCCCAGTAGTCGCTGCTGTCGACGAGGTCTGAGGCCCAGAGGTATCGAACCCGATCCTCGGTTAGGCCCAGAGCCTTAAAACAGTCCTTGAAGTATTCTCCGCCGATCCTTATGTTCTCCATGACTCCTCCGAGCTTGTTGTTGATCCAGCTGTGCCAATCTGCGAGGAAGATGGTGAAGTCGAAGCCGGCCTCCACCCAGTCCAGCATCTTCCGGCCGACGATCAACGCCGTCCCTATGTGCATGAGGCCTGAGCATTCGAAGCCTACATAGCCCTTTGGATGCTCAGTTGTCTCCAATAATGTCTTCAACTCGCTTGGAGTGATGATCTCCTGGAGGTTTCGTACGCAGAGTTCATAGCGCTTCTCCAGGTCCAAGGCTGAATCCCATCAACGAAAAGCTTTGAGGAACCTATAAGGTTTGAGGGCGGGCGCCCCTGTCCCTCGCAACAAACCCTCAGCCTCACAGCTGGGGTCATCGCCCCCCTCAGCTGAGCTCTCTGGGATGCGAGGTTTTCTGACGCCCGCCCTGCCCGCCTGTCCCATGTATGGGTAACCCACCCCTCATAGGCTGCCTCAGGGGAGTCCGTCTACATGGGTGTCGGCTTCGGCGGGCATGAGAAATAGGAGTAGGGGCGGATTTTAGCCTTTCTCAGGGATTTGGAATAACGGTGGTTGTTATTCTCCGGCCCTGGGGCAGTGTTTATAGACGATCTCTATGGCTTTGACCAGCGCCTTGACGGCTGTTCGGGCGTTCTCCTCTATGAAGTTTCCCTCCTCGTCGAGGGTTCCTAGGCCTGGGGCGAGGAAGATGTTTCCGCTGTATATCGTCGCTGGGTAGACTCCCATCATGGCTGTTGCCTCCATTATGAGGTTGGTTCCTGCGAAGAGGTCTTCGGCTGAGAAGATGGGTAGGCCCCATCGCCCGTCGCTCCAGGTCTTCTCATAGTTGACCTCGGTTCCGCCCATGGTGTAGGATTTGGTTATTATGAGGCCCTCCCTCAGCCAGTCTGGCTCCAGCAGCCTAAACTCCTCCTCTATGACCCTATGCATCTCATCGATGGGCCTTCTCACCTTCTCGGGTTCATCCCTCAAGACCTTTAGGACGGCTGTCATGCCTACGACGGCGTCTCTCCCAGGGTCGCAGAGGGAGAAGAGGGCCTTGCTATGCGATGAGACCTCCCCATAGCGTTCTCCGCCGAGGCCGAGGCTTTTTCTAATCGGGTTCATCACCTCCTCGTGGCCGACGATGAGGCCGCTCGTCGGCGCCCTCACAACCTTATCCATGCTCCACATCATCACATGCGCCCCCACGTCTCTGGGGTGATAGCCGAAGCTGGGGACTCCGCTGGCGCAGTCTATGACGTAGGGTATGTCATACTCCTCCGCCAGCCTCCCCATCAACCTCTTCAGCCTTGGAACTCCGTCGGGGTCTTTCTCCCCATAGCCGTAGCCTGGCGTGTCGTAGCCTATGCTCTCTATGCCGACGAGGTAGGGGGCATGCCTCTCCGCTGTCCGTCTCATACGCTCTATGGAGCCTTCAGCCTCCACGTCGGTTAGGAGGGGGACGACGCTATACTTTATGCCATGGCATTCATATCTGGCTCCGGCGAGGCGGACGAAGACCGCATCCAAGTTGTGGAGGCTCTTCCCCTCTACAGCCAACTCGCCGCCCGTGCAGCTTCTATCGGCATATAGCCCCTTATACCTCGGTGGATAGGGCCTGCCATAGCCGGCCATGAACTCGTAGTCCTCGCCGTAGGGGGCGATGAACCTCGCTCTATAGGCGTCGCCCCGCCTCATGGTTGGAGGGGCGAAGAGGACCTCGAAGACGACTCGGAGCGCCGCCTCACAGGTGTTGGTGGCCGCGGCGTCATACTCGTCGCCGAAGAGGTCTTTGACGACGCATCGAAGCTCATCCTCAACCCTGCGCATGGGGAGAACTGGAACCCTATTAGCCTCCTCCATCGCCTCCAACACATATCGGGGGAGAGGCCCTGGACAGGAGGAGCTCCCTGGATAGAGGCCCACCCGACCCTTCAAGTCGCCGACGAGCTCCTCTCCCACCCTCCTAGCCTCGGAGAGGATCTCGAAGCGGCGCTCCCAGAGTCTTTGATACCACTCGAAGCGATACATCTCAATAATGGAGTGGCTTCTCGGGGATATTACCCTACTGGCTAGGAGAGCTCCTCGAGGAGGGGTGTTAGATCGGGGGTTTTCAACGGCTGAAATGCTAGGGATCCCCTTCTCAGCGGTGGGAAGTGTTCATGGTAGAGGGGTCTCTCCTCCCTGTAGAGTATCCCTATTGGTATCCTCTCACCCCACTCTACGGCCCTTCGATAGGCTTCCTCCAGGCTGTGGGGGTC
Organism: Candidatus Bathyarchaeota archaeon; assembly: GCA_937898665.1. Classification (GTDB taxonomy): domain Archaea; phylum Thermoproteota; class Bathyarchaeia; order TCS64; family B23; genus B23. The sequence goes on from CALEIY010000138.1 coordinate 16,175, forward strand.
ATGCCCCTCCTCCTCCAGCTTATAGACTCGCTCCCTATACCACTCATAGGTGTTCACCCTGTTCCACACTATACAGGGCTGAAGCACATCGATGAGGGCGAAGCCCCTATGCCTGATGGCCTCCTTCAGCAGCATAGTCAGATGCCGGACGTCTCCGGCGAAGCCCCTCGCGACGAAGCTCGCCCCGCTGGCGAGGGCCTGAAGCAGCGGATTTATAGGCTGTTCATAGGCTCCCCTAGGCGTGGAGCGGGTTCTGAAGCCGGGTTCACTCGTCGGCGAAGTCTGACCCGTTGTTAGGGCGTAGACGAGGTTGTCGTGGACGATATACTTCACGTCGACATTCCTCCTCGCCGTATGGCTTAGATGCCCCATCCCTATGCTGTAGGCGTCCCCATCGCCGGCGAAGCCGAGAACCGTCAGCCTCTGATTCGCCAATTTTATACCCGTCGCGACGGGCAGCACCCTCCCATGGAGGACGTGGATCCCATTCACCCTGATATAATTCGTCATGCGTCCATGGCATCCTATACCCGTGACGGCCACCACCTCCTCTCGTCTGAGGCCCAGCTCGACGATGGCCCTCTTAACTGCCGTCAATATGGCATAGTTTCCACAGCCTGGACACCAGGTGATCCTGGCCGGCGTTGAGAGCTCCTCCATCGTCGTCATCGCATCACCCCCCGTATGGCGTTGCATATCTGACCTGGATTTACGGGTCGCCCATCGTATCGTAGAAGCCTGTGCTCCAGTGTGACACCCGTGTGGAGTTTGATGAGGGAGCCGAGTTGACCTGTCTTATTCATCTCCACTAGGAGTTTCGGCTCATCGCCGCTTAGGAGCTCCTCAACCCTCTCAGCTGGGAAGGGTTCTAGGTAGACCACCTGGATGAATCTCGCCTTTATACCCTCACCCTCCAGCATCCTCAGGGCTTCGAGGGCCGGCCCCTTCGTTGATCCCCAGCCGACTATTGTGGCCTCAGCCTCCTCGGAGCCATAGACTCTCACGGGGTTGAGGCGTTCGATCTCCCTCCGCAGGGCTTTAAGCTTCCTAAAGCGCTTATCCATCATCGCCTTCACCATCTCGGGATTTGTCGTCGCGAAGCCATACTCGTCATGTTCATTTGTGTTGGCCAGCATCGTCGCCCCCTCTATGCCCGGAATGATCCTCGGCGAGATGCCACTCTCCGTCAACCTGTATCTCCGATACTCCTCATCACCGCTCCACTCGGTGAGGAGCTCCCCCCTATCTATGCCGACTCTAGAGGGGTCGAAGGGCCTCGTCGATCTATGACTCTCAGCGAGATACTTGTCAGCTAGGATTATGACCGGTATCTGAAACCTCTCGGCGAGGTTGAAGGCCTCCATGGTTAGGTAGAAGCATTCATCGACATCTCCTGGCGCCACCACAACCCTTGGGAATTCACCTTGGGAGGCGTGGATGGTGAACAGTAGATCGCCCTGGGAGGTGTAGGTTGCCATACCCGTGCTCGGCCCCGGCCGCTGATTGATGACGACGACGATGGGGGTCTCCGTCATCGCCGCTAGGCCTAGAGCCTCAGTCATGAGGCAGAAGCCTCCACCGGAGGTGGCTGTCATGGCTCTGACCCCCGCATAGGCGGCTCCGATGACCATGTTTATCGCCGCTATCTCGCTCTCCGGCTGCACTACGACCATACCCGCCTCCTCGTCGTGAGCTGCGAGGTAGTGGAGTATGGGCGTCGCCGGCGTCATGGGATAGGCGGCGTAGAATCGGCATCCAGCCCCTATGGCCCCCAGGGCTATGGCCTCGTTTCCAGTCACCATGATCCTCTCATCACGGCTTTTAGAGGTCTCCACTCGGCATCCTAAACCCTCGAAATTCCTCTCAGCGTATTCGTAGCCTCTATCCAAGGCCTTGATGTTCATCTCTATTATTCCCTCCCTCCCCTTGAAGGTGTCCCTGATGACGCCCCTCATCGTCTCGGGGTTGAAGCCTATCAGGGAGAGGGCTACCCCGAGGGCGGCGGTGTTCCTAACAACCCTCGGCCCTCCAATCTCCTTGACGATGCCCGTCAGCGGCGTCGGATAGGTCTTCACATCGCCCCTCAGCTCCCTCGGATCTAGCTTGCCCTCCTCATCGTAGATCACGCCTCCACCTGGATAGAGGTCGTTGATGTGGAGCTCTATGCTCTCATCGTTTAGGGCTATGAGAAGGTCGACGCCATCCCCCTGGCTGTATACCTCGCGTTCGGAGGCTCTTAGGATATAGAAGTTGTGTCCACCCCTTATGAGGGAGGGATAGTCGTTGACCCCGAAGATGTGGAGGCCGCCCCGCATCAACGCCCTCCCGAGGAGGGAGCCGCTCCGCATAATGCCCTGCCCAGCCTCTCCACCGATCAGAAAGGATATCGTCTCATCTTTGATGCCGATGCAGACCATTCTCTATGCCTAATCTCTCCATTTAATCTTTAAACCTTTAAAAATCGTAATTACCCATCTATGGGGAGCTTAAGAGATATGCTTAGTGGAGTCTAACCGTTATGGCTCTGACGATGTCAGCCGTGTTCTCACACCAGTCCGCTATGGTTTCAAGGGCGTCTAGGAACATGTTCAGCAGTATTAGGGAGCCTGGGGTGAAGTTCTCGAAGCTGAGGGATGCTAGATGTCTTCTAGCTATGGAGTATAGCTCGTCGATGTCCTCCTCTATCATCTCAACCTCATTCGCCAGCTCTAAGGCCTTATCAGGCTCTCTAAGCAGCGCCTTCACGCATTTGGAGAGAACTGAGACGCCGTTTATATCCGCCTTACACATATCCTGAGCTGCCTTTTTCATCTCCTCTGGAGCCTTTTCAAAAGGTATGATGCTGAGGATTCTCCCCGCCTCCCTAGCCCAGTCAGCCACCCAGTCTACAGCCCTCACCAGCTCCATGAGATCTTCACGCTCTGAGGGGTAGATATCCCTCTTCGTCAGCTCCTCCACCATCTCCCTCCTCAGCCGGTCAGCCTTCATCTCCATCTCCGATACCTCTCTGTAGAGCTTCTCCTTCTCGCGTAGCCTCCCTTCCGAGGCTGCCTCCACCATCCTATAGAGCTCCTCGACGGCCCTCCTTGTCAGCTCTAGATGTTCCTCCACCATATTTAGAACGGTCTCCATCCGTTTATCCGCGAACCATCTCAGCAGCCGCCTTCTACCTAGGGTGACCACGCATCAATAGGGTGTGAAGCCCCTATTTTACTCTTAGCCTCTATGAGAGGTAGATGATGAGGATGGGGACGATGAAGAAGACGAGGATGACCCAGAAGAGGAGCTCCAGCGCAGCGTGGCGCCCCCTGATCATCCGTCTGCCCAGCTCCTCCGCTATCCTAATGGGGAGGATCCTCAGCGGTGAGACGAAGAAGATGAGGAAGGCTAGGAGGTTTAGGATGACATGAGCCGATCCCAGCATCATGCCGACGAGGCCTCCGGCGAAGTAGCCATAGATCTGCGATAGGTCTAGGGTTGTCGCCACGTTGCATCCGACGAGATATGGATAGGCTCTCTCCAGGTTGACGATCCTCGTCGCTAGGAAGGGGACGACGAGGCTAGTTCCTATGGAGCTGCTGCCCACCAGCCATGTGATGGTGAAGCCCGTGAGGAATCCCCTAACGGGATTTTCGAAGGCGGCTGTCACCTTATCCTCCCATCCGGCCTCGACGATCTTGTCCAGCCCCTTCTCTATGAGGCTGAGGGCTGCGACGATGAGGAGGAACCAGACGATGAAGAGTAGGACTCCCCCTATTCTCTGGCCTAGAAGATTCGTCATCAGTCTGGTTGTCGGATTCGTTATCGGCTCCTTTATGAGGATGTCGATGATGGTTCTCTCGAAGGCTGAGAAGAAGCCCTGGAATCCCAGAACCCTATTATAGAAGTCGCCGAGGGCGAGGACTATCCTGCTGAGGAGGCCCATGGTGATCTCCAAGGTGAAGAAGATGGTGATGGTTAAGACCTCATAGACATCGTCGACGATGACTCCAGGTATCGTCGATCTGAACTCCTCATCTGTGATGCCTCGGCGGAGGCCGAAGACGACGATCGTATTCGTAATCGTCGTTCCGAGATTCGCCCCCAGGACTATGGGAACCCCGAATCTGATGGCTGATGTGAGGGAGAGGCCTCCGGCCACCATCCCCGACATAGAGACCATGGTGGTTGCAACGACGGCGCTGCTGCTCTGAACCAGCGATGTGCCCAATATCCCTATGGCCAAACCCGTTATCGGAGCCGTCTGGGCGTTAACCATCGCTAGTATGCCCCTCTGCCACTCAGCGAAGATGAGCTTGAAACTCGCCTTCACACCCTCCAGGGAGGTGATGAAGAGGAAGACGCCGAGGACAACCATCGCTACGAGGAGGAGCCTACTCTTAAGGGGGCCTTGGGATCCCCTAGAAACACCGGCTCCAACCCTCGATTCAGCCATCTAATTGAGGTTCAAACTCTAGAATTAAAAGTTAATTTATCTAATCTATATAGATTTTAGAGCTCCCTATAGTCAGCTGCCAGCTCCAGTAGGCTGACGTCGAAGCGTCTGAGGAGTTCATCTAGGAGTCTCAGGGGGAGGCCGACGACGTTGTAGAAGCATCCCTCGATGCGCTCGACGAGGAGGGCTCCTAGGCCCTGGATGGCGTATCCTCCGGCTCGGCCGATGGATTCGCCGATGGAGGCGTAGAGGCTGATCTCCTCGTCGCTGAGCCTCCTCATGTGGACTATCGTCTCCTCAACTCCCTGCTCCAATCGTCGGGAGGATGCATCCACCACGGCGAGGCCTGTTAGAACCCTATGGCTTGAGGCGTTCAGCAGCCTCAAGGTCTCCATCACCTCCTCCCTGCTTCTGGACTTCCCTATTATGCGGCTGCCATGGGTTATGAGGGTGTCGGCGCCGATGATGAGGCCCTCCCCAAGGGTTTCAGCCACTCTTAGGGCTTTTCTCCTAGCGTTCTCTAGGGCTATCTCCCTGGGTTCTCCCACGGCCTCCTCCACCTCGCCTGGGTCTACTGCCTCGAAGGGTATGCCCAGACGCCTTAGAAGCCATCTCCTAGCCTCGGATCTAGATGCCAGGATCAGCCGAGCCCTCATCCCCCAGGGTTAAATACTGTTAGGCTTTAAGCTTGAGGGATGGAACGGGCCTACTATACAGGCATAGAGACGCCTATAGGGGTTTTATGGGCCGCCTCTACGGATGAGGGTCTTCTGAGACTCGCCTTCCCAAGGCCGAGGGAGGTCTTCCTTGAGTCCCTTCAAGGATTTGAGGTGGTGGAGGAGCCTGAGCGATTTGAGGAGCTCTCGATACTGCTGGGGGAATACTTCGAGGGGCATCCCGTCGACTTCGATATACCCCTAGACCTAAGGGGGACGGAGTTTCAGAGGGCTGTATGGGAGGCTATGAGGCGCATACCCTATGGAAGGGTCTCAACCTATGGGAGGATAGCTGAGATGGTTAGCCGTCCAGGGGCGGCGAGGGCTGTGGGGAACGCCGTGGCGAGAAATCCCATAGTCATAGTCATCCCATGCCATAGGGTTGTGAGATCCAACGGCGATATAGGCGAATTCAGCTCGGGGGTGGAGTTGAAGAGGCGGCTCCTATCCATAGAGGGAGTCCTCGAAGCCAGCTCGGAGCTGTCGGAGCGTAGGCAGCTCCTCAGCCATCTATGGCCCTAATCAACAGCTCTTTTTCCATGGAAAAACCCTTTTCAACCCTCAAACCCCTCTATCTGGGATGAAGGCTCTAGAGGGCATAAGGGTTCTAGACCTAACCCACGCCCACGCCGGGCCGATATGCACCATGTTCCTCGCAGCTCTGGGGGCTGAGGTCATAAAGATCGAGCCTCCATGGGGCGAGATGACGAGGATGTTTCCACCGCTGGTTAAGGGGGTAAGCCCCTACTTCGCTTTTATAAACCGCTGTAAGCTCGGTGTAACCCTCAACCTCAAACATCCTAAAGGCGTGGAGCTCTTCAAGAGGCTGGTGAAGGTCTCCGACATCGTCGTTGAGAATTTCAGGCCTGGAACCATGGAGCGATTGGGAATTGGGTGGGAGACCCTTAAAGAGCTGAATCCCCGCATCATATTGGCGTCGATCTCGGGATTCGGGCAGACGGGTCCCTGGAGGGATCGTCGAAGCTTCGATCTCATAGCGCAAGCCTCCAGTGGATATATGTGGCTTATGAGGGATAGCATCGACCCTGAGGGGCCTCCACACCTGGCTCCCGAGGCCATAGCGGACACCATACCTGGGCTTTCCCTCCTCATAGGTATCCTGGCTGCGCTCATCTATAGGGAGAAGACTGGCCGTGGTCAGCGGATCGACGTCGCCCAGATGGACTCGATGATAGCTGTGAGTCAGAGCTTCTCCTTCTGGCATCTCGCCAAGACGACGATGGATAGGGCTGTCAGAGGCTTCGGAGTCTACGACGCCTTCAAGGCGAGGGATGGCTATGTAGCCATAGCTGTTCAGACGGGTAGGATGGAGGATGCCATGAGGGAGCTTATGGGCGTCGAGGAGGTCACCTATGAAGCTGTCGCCAACTGGGTCTCGGAGCGAACCGTGAAGGAGGTGGTGGACACCCTAGTCGAGCTTGGAATCCCCGTGGCCCCCGTCAATGATCTCGACGCCGTGATGCGAAACGAGCAGGCGAGGGCGAGGGAGATGTTCGTCAAGGTCGTCCACCCCAAGCTCGGCGAGATCCTCCTACCCGGCTTCCACATAAAGCTTTCAGAGACGCCAGGCGACATCTCTAGGCCTGCCCCACTTCTAGGTCAGCATAACAGGGAGGTCTACAGCCGTCTCCTAGGCCTATCCGAAGAGGAGTTGGAGGAGCTTCGGAGGGAGGGCGTAATCTAAGGGGTGGAGGCTGAGGGTGGGGAGGAGATTCCTTTTAACCGGCATGCCTGGATCGGGGAAGTCCACGGTGGTCAGGAGATGCGTTGAGAGGCTGAGGGCGAGAGGCCTAACAGTCGGGGGCATATCAACCCCCGAGGTGAGGAGGGGAGGCCGTAGAGTCGCCTTCGAGGTCGTCGACCTGGCAACAGGCCGGAGAGGCCTAATGGCCTCGGTGGACATCAAGTCTCCCCATAGAGTTGGGAGATACGGCGTCGATGTAGAGGGCTTCGAGGCTGTAGCCCTCCCAGCCTTGAGATACGCAGAGGAGAGCTGCGACGTCATCTGCATCGATGAGATCGGCCGGATGGAGCTATACTCCAAGGCCTTCGAGGAGGTTGTTAGGCGTATACTAGATGGAGTCAAGCCGGTAATCGCCGTGGTTCATAGACGCTACGCCGAAGCCTATAGGCGTTATGGGGAGCTCCTATGGGTGACGAGGGAGCGGGTTGATCGATTGGTCTCCTATATAGTGGGTGAGCTGCTATGAGGATCGCAGGCGTCGACGACGCTGGGAGGGGCTGCGTCATAGGGCCCCTCGTCATAGCGGGAGTCCTCGTCGATGAGGAGGCCGTTGAGAGGCTTAGACTTCTAGGCGTCCACGACTCCAAGACCCTCTCACCCCGTAGGAGGGAGCTGTTAGCTGCGGAGATCAAGGAGATCGCCTTAGACTACACCTACTTCGAGATCCCTCCGAGGGCTATAGATAGGGTTGTGGAGAGGGGTGTGAAGCTTAGGAGGCTCAACTATCTAGAGGCCCTGGCGATGGCTGAGGTGATTAGGAGGCTGAAGCCTGACATCGTCTACGTCGACGCATCAGACATCGACGCTGAGAGATTCAAGGGGCATATCCTAAGCGCCCTACGGGAGAAGCCTCAGATAGTTTCGGAGCATGAGGCTGATGCCCGATACCCCGTGGTGGCCGCGGCCTCCATATTGGCGAAGGTGAGGAGGGATAGCATCATAAGGGAGCTTCAACGGCGCTACGGCGACTTCGGATCGGGATACCCCCACGACTCGAGGACGGTTAAGTTCCTAGAGGATTGGTTTCGTAGAAATCCCCGTGAGGTACCCCCCTTCATAAGGGGTAGCTGGTCGACGGTTAAGAGGATTAGGCGTAAACTCCTCTTTCAGGGCTGATACCTTGCGAGGGCCATGGCGTGGTCTCGCTCATAGGGTTCAAGCTCCACAACCTCTAAGACCGCGAAGTCCGACGCCTTAAGCTCCCCGATCTGCTCCTCATATACCTCCTCCGGAGGCCTCGTCACATCTATGCTTCTAGACTTTATCGCCATCAACGCCCATCCATCTGGCTTTAGGAATAGCCTCGCATTCCTAACGACTATCGACGCCTGATCGGGTTGAGCTACATCGGCGTAGATGACGTCGACGAGGGGTATAAGCGCGGAGTAGGCCTCCGGCCTCCGAGCGTCCCCCAATATCGGTGAGACGTTAGATCTATGCCTAGCAACTCTCTCCAGGAAGTCTCTCATGGGTCTTGGGGCGATGTCGACGCCCCAGACATGCCCCTCAACGCCTACGATGTCGGAGACGTGTGAGCAATTCGTCCCCGTCGCGGTTCCGAGGTATAGAACCCTACATCCAGGTCTTATAGGCATCTCGCTTAAACCCTTCAGGAGGGCTGCGGCCAGCTTATTCCTATAGGGATTCCAGACCCTATATTCGTCTCCGTCGAGGATGACTCGCCTCTCCCCATAGACGCTTATGCCAGGGGCGAGGTTTAGGGTTGCCAGATGCTCTCGGCCATCGATCCTCAGCTTATAAACCCCTGGATAGGGCTGCGATAGCTCCATGCCGTGAACTCCTATCTCGCCTCTATATCCCTCTCCATCATCTTAGCCTGATCCACGGCGATCTTCTGAAGCCAGCCGAGGGGAGTTCTAAGCTCTCCAACCCTTCTAGCATAATGGTGGCAGTTGACATAGGCGGGAGTGCTACAAACCCTGGTGAAATAGTCCTTCGTCACCTCGACGGTGCAATCCTTTATGAAGGGGCAGTCCCTCCTTCGAAACCGCCGCTCCAGAGCTTCCATCAGCGTCTCCATCTCTCAGAGTCCGATAAGATATGCTCCCTCTGATATGTAAATCTTTCAGGGTTTAGGGATTCGGAATAGGAGTCCACCCGATGGAAAATATTTTAATCCTATCGGAGTAATCGCTCTGGGGTGCGGAGATGTCTGAGGAGGCTGAGACCGTCTACGTCGGCTCCAAGCCGATCCTGACCTACGTCCTCGCCGTGATAAACGCCTTCCAGAGAGCTGACAAGGTTAAGGTGCTGGCCAGGGGGAGGGCCATAAGCAGCGCCGTCGACGTGGTGGAGGTCGCCAGGAGGAGTTTCATAGAGAACTTGAAGATCGAGAACATCGAGATCGGCACAGAGACCGTCGGCGAGGGCGATCAGGCGAGAAACGTCTCCACGATAGCGATAACGCTGTCAAAGGAGAAGTAGAGGCTTCAACGATTTTTTCTCAAATCCCTCAACTCCCTCTCCAACTCATCTCGAAGTCTATCCCCCATCATGGCCCCCGTGAAGGCGTCGGCTCTGGCTGCGAGGGCGAGCTTCGAGGCCAGCAGCCTCGCGGCCTTCCCCCTCAGGGCTTTCGGACTTCTATGGATGAGGGGATGCTGGAAGATTAGGCCATGCTTAGGCATCTTCGCCCCCCTCCGCAAGGCTCTGAAGAGGGCCTTCTCGGCGCCTAGGAGCTGTATCTTGCTGCTCGGCATCATAGCCAGCCTCCTCAGCCCCCCAGCCTTCTCCACCAGCTTCGCCGCCAGGATCGATCCGGCCACCCTTGAGAGGTTTGGAGCCACCTCCTCCATCAAAGCTGATAGGTAATCCTCCAGATGCCTCCTATACTCGTAGAGTTTGAGGATTCCCCTAGCCAGCTCCCTCAAGGCCTCCAGGTCGCCCTCTCCAAGTGGGGCTCCGAGGGAGGAGTGGGCTGAGGAGGCGATCCGCTCGGAGCGCTCAGCTGAGATGCCTATACGCCTCAGGCTCTCAGCCTCCATATTCCCTCTGCCACCCAGCTCCGCGATTATCCTGGCGTAGGTCTCGTGATCGGCCACTAGACGGCTGAGCTCTGGGAAGTGGATTCCATACCATTCTCGGAGATTGCTGCTTAGGGCGTTGAGAGCCTTATCGAGGTTGGCTAGGAGGTGGACTGCTTGGGAGATGTGGGTCTCCCTCTCAGCTAGAGCCTTGGACACCCTCCTCCTGGTGAGATGCTTGGATACCCTGTGGCTTAGATGATGGAGCTCCAGAGGGTGATCCAGGACGCCTAGCTCCACTCCCAGCTCGGCAAGTCGTCCTCGAAGCCTCCTCTCAGCTTCGGAGACCTTGAACTCTGCCTTGAACCCCAGCTTCGCGGAGGCCTCCGCTAAACCCCTATTCGAGGTGGTCACCCTCCTTATGCCCCTCTCCTTAAGCCCCTTGAGGAGCTCCTCAAGCCATCTGGTCGGCTCTCCCCTTAGATGCCCCTCAAGACTCTCGGCGATCGCCTCCACCTCCTTGGGATAGGGGACATAATCGATGATCTCTCCCCTCTCATCTAGGGCGAAGATGCCTAGGAGGGTGTCGACGAGGTGGATGGTCTCCGAAGGCTTATCTTGATACACGCTTAGTTTGATGGGGATGGCTGAGATAAGGTTAGCCATAGAAATCGCGGGTTTAAACCTGAGAAATCCGGTGATGAACGCCGCCGGAATACTTGGATTGACGGCCGACCTGCTCCGAAGGGTCTACGAGGAGGGGGCTGGAGCCGTCGTCACCAAGAGCATAGGCCTAAAACCCAGGATGGGCCATCCGAATCCAACGGTCGCCATCGTTGAGGGAGGCCTCATAAATGCCATGGGACTGCCAAATCCAGGTGTTGAATACTTCCTAGGGGAATTAGAGAAGCTGAAGGCTGGAGGTATACCCGTCGTCGCCAGCTTCTTCGGAGAAACCCTCGACGAATTCGTGGAGGTGGCCTCAAGATTGTCGGAGGCCGGCGTCGACGCCTTGGAGCTGAACTGTAGCTGCCCAAACGTCGAGGGCGTCGGCATCCTAGGCAGCGACCCAGGGGCTGTAAAACGGGTGACGGAGGCCGTCAAGGGATGCGTCGACAAACCCCTCTTCGTGAAGCTGTCGCCGAATGTCTCCGACATCACCGAGATCGCCAGGGCCGCCGAGAGGGGTGGAGCAGATGGATTGACAGCCGTCAACACGCTGAGGGCCATCGCCCTCAGCATCGAGGCCCGCCGGCCGATACTGTCAAATGTCACCGGAGGCCTCTCAGGGCCGGCTTTGAAGCCCGTCGCCCTCCGATGCGTCTGGGAGATCTACGAGGCGGTTGAGATCCCCATCATAGGCTGTGGGGGCATCACCACTTGGAGGGATGCCGTCGAGTATCTCCTCGCCGGAGCCTCAGCCCTCCAGGTTGGGACGGCCATAATGACCCGAGGTCTAAGGGTCTTCAGGGAGATCAACATGGGTTTGAGGAATTACCTTGAGGAGAATGGCTTTAGGGAGGTCTCAGAGCTTGTCGGATTGGCGCATGAGAGCTGAGGCCCATAGGGCCGTTAGGATTCTAAGGGTGGTCGAGGAGGCGGAGGGGGTTTCAACCCTCTACTTCGGCGACGCCCTCTGCCGGAAAGCCCAGCCTGGGCAGTTCATCATGGTTTGGCCTCCTGGGGCGGAGGAGGTTCCCATGTCCCTCTCCACCATCGGCGGGGAGTCCTCCATAACGGTTAAGGCCGTAGGCCCAACTTCGAGGAGGCTGACATCCCTCGGTGAGGGGGATCTCATCATGATTAGAGGCCCCTTCGGAAGAGGCTTCACCCTGATGGGTGAGAAACCCCTCCTCGTCGCCGGTGGAACAGGGGTAGCGCCCATTAAACCCCTAGTGGAGGAGATGCTGAGCCGAGGCCTGAAGCCTACGCTGATCCTCGGCGCCAGAACAAAGGATAGACTCCTCTTCCTAAATAGGCTTAGGAGGCTCCTCGGCTCCAAGCTTCACATCGCGACGGATGACGGCTCCCTAGGCTTCAGCGGCCCCGCCTCAAAGTATGCCGAGAGACTCCTAGATGAGGGATGCTTCGACGCCGTCTATGCCTGCGGCCCAGAGGCGATGATGGCAGCCCTCTATAGAGCCGCCGAGCGACGTGGCCTACCTATCCAGGTGAGTCTTGAGCGATACATGAAGTGCGCCATCGGCCTCTGCGGCAGCTGCGCCATCGGCCCCTATAGGGTATGCCGAGACGGCCCAGTCTTCAATGGCGAGATGCTACGCAGGGTTTTAGACGAGTTCGGCCGCCGCCGTCTAGACCCCTCCGGCAGGTCTACACCCCTAGAGGAGTAGAGGAGGCGTTTCATAGCCACCGTGGATTGGGAGGCTTTAAACAGTCATCCCTTCGATCCATAACTGGTGTAGATCTTGGCGGAGGTTGAGATACTCTTCCACTGCTTCTACCTCCAATTCGGCGTCTATGAGGGTCATCCGATCCTCAGCCTCCGATGGCCCCTGACCCCAATGCCTGAGCCTGAGATCTCTGAGGCCTATGGGGGATTAGTCTTCAACATAGGCTCCACGAATACGGCGCTCATCAGAGATGAGGGCCTAAACATCCTGGTAGACCCTGGGATATTGCAGCTGGGTCGATATGGGGCGATGCAGAAGAGGTTGGCCCAGCTGGGCCTTAAGCCTGAGGATATCGACATAGTTGTGAACACCCACTGCCACTATGATCACGTTGAGTGTAACTACCTCTTCAGGGGTAAGCCCCTCATAATCCATGAGGCTGAGATCGAGTATTTCCGCAGGCTCTACTGGCCTGAGTTCGCCGATGCGTTTCTAGGCATCATGGACGTTGAGGCCATCAGGGGCGATAAGGAGCTTACGGGCGACGTTAAGGTCATCGAAACCCCTGGACATACGCCTGGAAGCATCTCCGTGGTCGCCGAAACCCCTGAGGGCCGAGTTATCTGCGCTGGGGACGCCATCATCGTTAAGGAGGATCTACTGGAGCTCCGACCGCCGAGAGTGGTCTCCCTAAACTACGATCCGGAGATGGCCGTTGAAAGTCTAAGGAGGATTAGAGATCTGGATCCATCACTGGTCATTCCAGGGCATGACGCCCCCTTCAACCCTAGAAAGGTTTATAGAAGTCAAAGCCATAGCCCTACCGGTTGCCATGCCGACTCATGGGTCTCTGACGAAGGCGGGTAAGGTTCGATCTCAGACGCCGAAGATCGAGCCCATACCCCGCACCAGGCCGTTTCCAAGGCGTAGGAATAGACGTAACTATAAGGTGAGGATCCTCTACCCCATGATCTACGGCCAGGAGGAGCAGGGCAGATAGGGGGTTATGGCCGCCGATTATGAGGCCCTCAGGGTAATCATCGATAGGCTTCTAGAGATCCCACAGCTCACTAAGGAGGATGTCAACAGGGTTAAGCTTGAGGTATGCCGTGAGCGGGGCCTTAGACGCATACCTGGAAACTCTGAGCTTCTGGCAGCCCTGAGGCCTGGTGAGGAGCATCTCAGGGAGGTTCTGAGACGTAAGGTTGTGAGAACCCTAAGCGGAGTCGTCGTCATCGCAGCGATGACCGAGCCTCGAGCCTGCCCCCATGGACGATGCGCCTACTGCCCTGGAGGCCCAGAGGAGGGGGTTCCCCAGAGCTATACGGGGCATGAACCAGCATCGATGAGGGGAATCCAGAACAGGTATGATCCCTATCTCCAGGTCTCCAGCAGGATTAGACAGCTGGAGTCGATAGGGCATAGGGTCGATAAGGTTGAGTTGATCATCATGGGTGGAACCTTCCCCGCCGCGCCGCTGAGCTATCAAAGATGGTTCATCAAGGGCTGCCTAGAAGCCCTCGTGGGTCGGAGAGCGGGAAGCTTTGAGGAGGTTAAAGCCCTGGCGGAGGAGGCTGTCGGCATAAGAAACGTCGGCATCACCGTTGAGACGAGGCCCGACTGGGCTGGCCGTGAGGTTGTGGATAGGCTGCTGGAGATGGGGGTCACCAGGGTTGAGATCGGCGTCCAAAACGTCTATGACGACATCTACAGACTCGTGGATAGGGGTCACAGCGTTGAGGATGTCATCGAGGCGACGGGTATCCTGAAGGACTCTGGGCTTAAGGTCTGCTATCACATGATGCCTGGTCTTCCAGGCTCAACGCCGGAGCGGGACTTGGAGGGATTCAGACGCATCTTCGAGGATCCAGACTTCAGGCCGGATATGTTGAAGATCTATCCAACCCTCGTCCTGAGGGGGACGAGGCTCTATGAGTGGTGGCGTCAGGGCCTATACAGGCCGCTGGAGACGGAGGAGGCTGTGGAGCTCCTAGCCCGGGTGAAGGCCCTAGTTCCGCCGTGGATTAGGATCATGAGGGTTCAACGGGATATACCCTCAAGGCTCATCGTAGCCGGCGTGAAGAAGAGCAATCTAAGGCAGCTGGTCTGGAGGCGTATGCGAAGCCTAGGGCTGAGATGTCGATGTATAAGATGCAGGGAGGTTGGCCAGCGTCGGCTGGAGGGCGTAGAGCCAGACCCAGAGAGGATCAGGGTGATTCATAGGGTCTATGAGGCCTCAGGGGGCCTTGAGGACTTCATATCCGTGGAGGATCCCGAGGCTGATGTCCTCATCGGATTGTTGAGGCTGAGAATCCCCTCCGAGCATGTTCATAGACCTGAGCTTAGGGGTCGCACGGCGATAGTTCGGGAGCTCCACGTATACGGCCCCATGGTTCCCGTCGGGGAGCAGCCAAAAGAGGCCTGGCAGCATAGGGGTTGGGGCGAGATCCTCATGGAGGAGGCTGAGAGAGTGGCCCTGGAGAGGTATGACGCCAGGAAGCTGGCGGTGATGAGCGCCCTAGGAACCAAGCCATATTACGCAAGGCTGGGCTATCATCGAGACGGCGTCTATATGTCTAAGCCGCTGAGTTAGAGCTTTATCACCCTAGAACCCTCAATACTCGGAGGGCCTTGTTCATCGTCGTATACCACTATAAAGTGCCTCCTGAGAAGGCTAGGGAGTATGTCCTCCTGGAGAGGAGGGCGATGGAGATATGCCTCGAACATGGATGCCTAGGCATAGAGCTATATAGGGATGCTAAAGACCCAAGCCACTGGATGGAGATAGAGCGTTTCAGAGATGAGGAACACTATCTGGAGGTTAGGGAGGCGGTGGAGGGGGATGAACGCATGAAGCGCCTATATGAGGAGTTCACCAATCTAATAGACGTGGAGCGCTGTGAAGCGGAGAAGCGAATCTACCTCAGAATGCTGTGAGAGGTGAGAATGATGCCAAACCTCCAGGGTTATAGGGGGCCTCTCAGGGAGCTTCTGGAGAGGAGCGGCGTCGACGTAGGAGACCTCATCAGAGTTGAGAAGGGCGGCCGCATCTATGAGGGCTATCTAATGCCCCGCCTAGAGACAGCCGATGAGTGGCATCTCGTTTTGAAGCTGAGGAGTGGATACAACATAGGCGTCGCCTACGAGCCCTCGATGAGGGTCACGAGGCTGGGAGCCGCCGTCAAACCCGAATTCAGGCCTCCACCGCTTCCGGAGCAGAGGAGTGGCCTACCGAAGGTGAGCATCATCAGCACAGGTGGAACCATAGCCAGTAGGGTTGACTATATCACCGGAGGAGTCCACGCAGCCATCTCCTCCAGAGACCTCCTAAGCATAGTCCCAGAGCTGGCTGACATCGCCCTCGTCGAGGCCGACATCCTATACAGCCTCTTCAGCGAGAACATAGAGGCTCAGCACTGGTCGGGGATGGCGAGGAAGGTGGCTGAGAAGATCAAATCCGGAGCCGAGGGAGTCGTCATCACCCATGGAACCGACACGATGGGATACTCAGCCGCAGCCCTCAGCTTCGCCCTAAGAAATCTCCCAGTCCCAGTGATCTTCGTCGGCTCCCAGAGGAGCTCCGACAGGCCAAGCTCCGATGCGGCTACAAACCTCATAGGAGCCGTCACGGCTGCGGCCTACGCCCCCTTCGCCGAGGTGGTCGTGGCGATGCATGAGACCACGTCGGATACCAGCATAGCGCTTCATAGGGGGACGAAGGTGAGAAAGTGTCACACCAGCAGCCGATACGCCTTCAGGTCTGTGAACGCCAGGCCCATAGCGAGAGTTGTCAAGGGCCGAGTTGAGATGATCGCTGAGGATTATAGGCCTAGGGGGGATGGGGAGCTGGAGCTCCAAGATCGCTTCGATGAACGGGTCGCCCTCATCAAGTTCCATCCAGGCTTTAATCCATCCCTCATCGAATGGCTCGTCGACGAGGGTTATAGGGGGATAATCCTCGAGGGGACAGGCCTCGGCCATGTAAGCTCCAAATGCTATGGGCCTCTGAGAAGGGCCGTCAAGGAGGGCCTAATCGTGGGTATGACCTCTCAGTGTCTCTGGGGGAGGGTGAATATGAACGTCTATACGACGGGCCGTGAACTCCAGCAGATCGGCGTCGAGCCCCTCGGCGATATGCTGCCTGAGACGGCCCTGGTGAAGTTGATGTGGGCGCTCGGCGTCTCCTCCTCGAGGGAGGAGGCCCTAGAGCTGATGAGGCGAAACATCGCTGGAGAATACTCGGATCGCACCCTCTACGAGGAGGTGAGGCCATGAAGATCGACTATGAGGCCATAGGATTGAAGGTGGGATTGGAGGTTCACCAGGAGCTGGACACCAGGCATAAGCTCTTCTGCCACTGCCCCCCTAAGCTCTTCAGGGAGGAGCCTGAATACACCTTCGTCCGCCGCCTGAGGCCCAGCCAGAGCGAGCTGGGGGAGGTTGACCCGGCAGCCCTCTTCGAGTTCCTGAAGGGTAAGACCATAGTCTACGAGGCTAATAGGGAGACTAGCTGCCTCGTGGAGATGGATGAGGAGCCTCCAGGGCCGCTGAATGATGAGGCCCTCGACATCTGCCTCACCTTCGCCCTGATGGTGGGCGCCCAGCCCGTCGACGAGGTTCACGTTATGCGTAAGATCGTCGTCGACGGCTCCAACACGACGGGCTTTCAGAGAACCTGCGTCGTCGCCCTCGGAGGCGAGATAGAGGTGGAGGGGAAGCGTATCCACCTGGAGCAGATATGCCTGGAGGAGGATGCGGCGAGGAAGATCGCTGAGGAGGGTGGAGTCGTAAGATATCGCATCGATAGATTGGGCATCCCCCTCATAGAGGTGACGACGGCCCCCGAGATAGGGTCTCCCTCAGAGGCGAGGAAGGTGGCCCACGCCATAGGCAGAATTCTAAGAGCCACGGGGCGAGTCCGCAGAGGCCTCGGAACCATAAGGCAGGATCTAAACATCTCCATAAGGGGCGGCGCCCTCATCGAGATTAAGGGGGTTCAGGAGCTAGACCTCGTCGAGAAGGTCGTCGAATACGAGGCGATGAGGCAGCTGAGGCTGCTGGAGATCGCCGAGGAGCTTAGAAGTCGAGGCCTAAAGCCCGAGGATCTCGAAGGCCTGGAGCCGGTTGATGTCTCAGACCTCTTCAGGGAGACGAGATGCCGCATACTGCGGAGGGAGCTGAAGCGTAAGGGGCGCATCTACGCCTTGAGGCTTCCAAGATTCGGGGGCCTCCTGGGCAGGGAGCTATGCCCTGGGAGGCGCCTTGGAACAGAGATGGCTGACAGGGCTAAGTTCTGGGGAGGCGTGGAGGGGATACTCCACACGGATGAGCTTCCAGGCTACGATATAACAGCTGAGGAGGTGGAGGCCCTCCGCAGGCGGGTGGATGCTGAGCCTGGAGACGCCGTCGTCATCGTCGCGGGGGAGGCTGAGCGGTGTAGGAGGGCCTTAAAGGCCGTGCTGGAGAGAGCCGTAGAGGCCCTGGAGGGCGTGCCAAGCGAGACGAGGGCCGCCAATCCAGATGGGACTACGCATTACACGCGGCCTAGGCCTGGCCCAGCAAGGATGTATCCGGAGACCGATGTCGTCTCGATTCCGATTACGGAGGAGCGTCTAAGGAGGCTGAGGGAGAACCTCCCCGAGATGCCCGAGGAGAAGCTGAGGAGATTCATGGAGGAGTATAAGCTGAATGAGAAGCTCGCCAGGCAGATCATAGACTCCGAATACACAGCCCTCTTCGAGGAGATAGCTAGAAGCCTAAAGGTCTCGCCGACGCTGATAGCGGTGACACTCACCGAGACCCTTAAGAGCCTATCCAGAGAGGGGGTGAGGGTCGACCTCATCGGCGACGACGCCTTGAGAGAGATCTTCAAACTAATCGAGGAGGGGGCGATGATGAAGGAGGCCATCCCCGACGTCCTCACATGGCTAGCTGAACATCCCGACTCGACGGCTAGGGAGGCCCTCAGAGAGCTGGGATTGGAGCTCCTCTCGAGGGAGGAGCTTGAGGCCATCATCAAGGCGAAGATAGAGGAGAATATCAAACTCCTTAAGGAGCGCGGCCCCAGGGCCTTTGGCCCCCTGATGGGGAGGGTGATGTCGGAGGTGCGGGGTCGAGCCAACCCAGCTGAGGTGCAGGAGATTCTTAGAACCCTTATAAGTGAGCGGCTGAAGGGGTTGGAGGGCTAAACCCCTTTATAATTCTCTGAGTCCCCCAATTCATAGATTATTAAATTTCATCGGGTTTAGCGGAGGAAGATTTAATTGATTGGTGAAGGGGACGATCTCAAAGGAGTCAATTATCGAGGGGTGTTCACTCCCTCTGGGATTTATTCACCCATATAAGACGTGGCAAGTATTATAGACCCCATCCATAATAATTACGTCGAAGACCCCTCTCAGTGGTTAGCCATGGGTAGGCCCGCCTTCAGGTTGAGGGTGAGGATCGGCGACATGGAGGTGGAGATGGGAGGGGAACGTGAGGAAGTCCTCTCCACCCTCGAAGACCTCGGTGGAATCATCTATAAGGTTTCAAGGGCCTTCAGGATGAAGGAGGCGCGGGGGAATCCAGAGGCCCTGGAGGTGGAGGAGGGGAAGGGGGAGTATCCGAGGATACCCTGGACATCGCGATGTAGTGAAGCCGTTATATCGCTTCTATCGACGGAGTGGGGTAAGACTCCGCGCACCCTCTCCGAGCTGAGGGAGGCGATGGAGGCCAACGCGATATTCTTCCCGAAGACAACCCTCTCCGGCGTCCTCGTCTGGCTGGTGAAGCGTGGCAAGCTCAGACGATGGAGGGATAAGAAGCGAGGCTACCTATACGTCCTCAATGAGGAGGAGGGGTGATTGCCACGCATAAGGGTTGGAATCAAAACCACCTTCGGTGAGATAGAGGTAAGCGGCGAGACAGCTGAGGAGGTTCTGAAGGCCCTAGAGGAGATCGACGAGGTCTTCCTCAGAGAGGTTGACAACCGAATCTCATCTCTGATGGTCAATAGGGCTAGAGACAGCCTCAGGGGCATAGTGGAGATGAGGGGTGACGGCCCCATAATCGTCACCAAGAAGAGGCTCACCCACTATGAGGCCATAGGCCTCATACTCTACTCGATGAAGGATCACCAGGCATCGAGTGGGGAGATAAAGAGATGCCTAGCCGCAAGTGGGAGGAAGGTCACAGTCCCCGCCAGGCTCCATGAGATGAGGAGGAGGGGATACATCTTCAAACCGGCTGAGAGATCTCCGATATACAAGTTATCAACCAAGGGTGTGAAGTGGATAGAGGAGGAGGTTCTCCCACAGCTGAGGAAGAGGTGACCAGGGATAGAGGGAGGGGTCATGCCAGGGGAGTTTGAAATAGGCCTCTAAAGGCTTCTGGAGACCCCGAATCCGCCATCCCAGGCTGAATCGTGCCTCCTTGTCCACGTCTAGAGCTGGGTTCAGCCCCTCTCCCCTGAGGCCTCATAGAGGTCTGAGACCAATTGGAGTAGGCTTAGGATTATCAACTTATGATCACAGGTGTAGGCCCCATTCCTGAAGGGGGTTCGCTGTATCAAACCCTTCTCCAAAAGCTTGGCCACAGCCCTCTCAGCCGCCTTGGCCGTTAGGCCAAGCTCACCTGCCAACTCCCTGATGGTCATAGCCCTCCCACTCCGGAGGAGGTGATGAAAGACGGCAAATTGACTTGGGGCCCTCTTAAGCCTCAGAAGGGCCTCACCCAGCTCTCGGAGCTCCTTCACAACCTCCTCAGACACCTCCCAACTCCTCCTTCAAAACCCTATAGAGCTTCATGAGTATATCATAGGGGGTGACCCTGGAGATGTATCCCTGGGGGGTCGAGGAGACGAGGCCAGCCTCCTTGAGCTCAGCCAGCCTCGCCCTCACAGTTGAGGGCTTCTCTCCCAGGCTCTCAGCTATCTCCGAGGGCTTTAGGGGGCCCTCCCTGAAGGAGAGGTAGCAGAGAACCTTGAAGGCTGAGGTTTCAAGCCTCAGATCCTCCAGCCCCCTAATCCTCCCCTTCATCCTCCCCTCTCCAGATACTCCCTCAATAGAGGTGCGAGGATCGCCCCCAGCTTATATCGATATACTCCTCTCGCCACCCGTTCCACCAGACCCTTATTGTGGAGGTTGTGCAGCGCGATGTTGACGGCGTTCACCGTCATAGACAGCCTCTTAGCGATCTCCTGCGACGACATAGGCTCCCCATTCTCCACTAGGCAGAGTAGCACCTCCCTCTGGCTCACAGCCCTCCTCAGGCTCTCCAGGGCATCGGAGGCCAAGGCAACCCACGCCTAACCCTTCAATAGCCTGGCGTAGAGGTGGGAGAGAACCTCGACGAGGGGGAGCTGCTTCACAGCGGCGTAGGATCCATCCTCCCGCTGGGTGACAAACCCCCTCCTCAGCAGCGTCCTCAGGGCAGGCCTCACGGTTCCAGGTGAGATACCCGTCTCCTCGGCGATCTGACTTGGAGACATGGCTCCCCTGAGGGAGAGGTGTAGAAAGATCTTGAAGAGGCTCGTCGTCGGCGACAGCTCCTCAAGCGCCCTGTCCAGGATGGATTCAGCCATCAGCTACCACCCCGCTCAAGCGCCTCTATTCTCTCAAGGAGGTGTAGCAGGATTCCCTCATAATTTACGGAGTAGTTTCCCCTTCCCTCCCTTCTGAGCAGCCCCTCCTCGCAGAGCCTGGCGTAGATGGCCTTCACCGAGTTGTAGTTCGCGCCGAGTCTCTCAGCCATCTCAGAAGGCCCCAGTCCAGGATTCCTGAGGAAGGTCTTGAAGACAAGCTCTCTCAGGGTTCCCCCTTTCTCCATCTTCAACTATCGATGACGCTTAATCCATTAATTAACTTTACTTTTGGCTCAAGACCTAAATGAATCCCAACTCAATTTTCAGCGAGCATATTAATTTCTCCATATATAAATAAAATGGCCAAAATCGGAAATTATGCTCGGAGCGATCGCAGCATTTAAATATCGAAGAAAGGATTGACGTTATAGTGGTGTTCTGAGGGTGGGCTCCCTAGCTCTGGAACAGGCGGAAGTGGGGGAGGGAAACCCCAACCTCTGCCTAGCCATAAGAAACCTCCTCCTCAACGAGATACCTGAAGATGTGGAGGAGAGCCTCGATGCCCTCCGAAGGCTGGTGGAGAGGCTTAGAGGGGAGCTCACCCTCCACAGCTTGGAGAGGAGGGAATGTTTCACCTCCGTCGCTGGGGCTGATGCGGGAAGCCAGATACTCCCCCTGGCTTCGAGGAGATACGCCGTCGTGGACGCCCTCGTCTACGAGGCCCCATCGGGCAGTCGCTTCTTCCTCCCACCCCTATCTCTCGCGTTTCCCTACACCATCTCCGATGAGAGGTTTAGGGGCATCGTCGCCGTTAGGAGGGAGGCCCTCCTCTACGAGACGCTCATCGAATACCTCAGCCATGATCCCCCTGTGGAGCTAATCCTCGTAGATGGGCCTCTGGCCTTCAGCAACTGGTGGAGCATGAGGGGTCGTAGGGCTGATCGTCGGAGGCTCATCGACGCGGTCAACGGCTTTCTAAGAATCTGTCGGGAGCGGGGCATAGCTGTGGCCTCCATAGTGAAGAGACCCTCAGCCCGATACCTCATCTACCATCTAGGCCTTAAAGAGGAGACGGAGCTTCCAGACGCCTTCCTACTGCTTCACCTCCTGAGACCTGGGGAGCGGACAAGCCTCTTCTCACCGAGGGAGGCTCTACGAAGGGTGGTGAGATCAGCCCCCCTAATGGACGCCTTGGAGGCCTCCATCTACTCCTTCTACTGTCGACTGACCTCAGATTGGGCCATCCCGCCAATCAGGATCGATGTACCGGACTTCTCCCTCAGCCATATCGATGAGATAGCTGATCACTGCTACTGGTCATCGATGTGGTGGGGGATCCCGCTGCCCATCCTCAGAGCCGACGAGGAGGTCAGAATCTCGAAGAGGCTGATCGCCGACATATACTCCGAGATCATAGGTCGAGTTGGAAGACTTCTCGGAGACGTCTCATATCTAGCACCCTACTGGGGTGAGGGACGGTGGATGGGAACCTCTTAGGGCATACCTACAGCCCCACGGGGGAGTACCACCTCGATGAGATCACCTTCATACTACTCAGAGGCCGTGAGGTGGCGAAGGGAGACCTAGTCTACGTCATACATCCAAAGACGGGGGCACCTGTCGTCTATCAGGTTCGTAGGGTCTATCCGCATAGGCGGGTTAGAGGCTATGAGGAGGCCCTTCTACGCGAGGGTCGGATCATTAGGGATTTCGAGGATTCATCGATACATGCCGAGGCCTATCAGTGGGGCTGGATCGATGAGGAGGGGAGCCTAAGACCCCTACGTCACCCCCTCCCGCCGAATACGCCTGTCTTCAAGGCTGATAGGGGCATAGTCGCCAGGTTCACGAGGCCCGAGGGGGATTGGAAGATTCTATTGGGCGTAGACCCCAGCACGGAGCTGGAGGTGGAGCTAGGCGTCTATCCATTGATCAGGCAGAGCTGCCTCATCTGCGGAGCAGTAGGAACGGGGAAGACGACGACGGCCATAACGATGATCTGCCGAGCCGCCTCCCTAAATCCGCCGGTGAGATTCCTCATCGTCGACAAGGACGGCGAATATGCGAGCCTCATAGATCGACTCGGCCCCGAGAACGTCCTGAGGGTTCCCTGGAGCCGATTCTTCCAGCCCTCAGAGGTCGACTGGGAGGACTACCTCACAGAGTTCGGATGGCAGAAGACCTGGTGGAACGCCAAGATATTGATGAAGGCTCTGCGGAGGCTCTACGCCGAAGGCCGTATGGTGACGAAGGAGTCGCTGAGGGAGGCGGTTAGGGCCGTAGACCCAGAGCGGCTGGGCTTTAACAAGCGCCTCGACGAGTTTGAGAATTATCGGCAGCAAGTCATCAACGCCGTCAACACGTCGAGGCTGATACCTGAGGGAGACTTAGACCCCCTAGATCCGGTGAGACTATTGATGAATTGGAGGGTTGTCATCATGGATCTCAGCGAGGGGGTGGACACCTGGGAGCAGAAGCACATAGTCATCGCCCAGGTTCTGCGACGAATATTCAGGGAGGCCTTGGAGAATCGACGCTTCGGATGCGTCGTCGTATTGGAGGAGGCGATGTACTACGCCCCTCAACGAGGTCTCTTCGAGGTTGGGTCTAAGGAGAGCAGGGCGAAGCTGTTGAGTATAGTGAAGGAGATCGCGACGAACGGAGGCAGAAACGGGGTGGGCCTATGGATCGTCACCCAACGCCTGGCGACGGTGGAGAAGACCGTTGTGACGCAGTGCGCCAACAACATCATCTGCCACTCCCTCGAAGACTTGGATAAGCAGCGTCTCGGCGAGATCGTCGGCGACGAATTCATCCAGCTGCTGGGAGACCTACCCCCAGGGGAGGCCATCGTCAAGGGGACAGCGCTGAAATGTCGATTCCCCATCTGGGTTAAGGTCATACCGGAGCTCTATCCAGCATCGGCTGAGACCACGCCTATGAGCAGATTCATGAGCATGGAGCTCGCCTCCCTAGAGGCCCACACCTGACCGCGTCTCCCTCAACGCCCTCTCAACCGCCCCCATGGCTAGGCGGGCGGAGATGTGTATGGGGGCGTCATCGAAGGGCGGCTCGATATCCCTAGAGGCGAGGCAGGGATAGATCTGAACCAGCAATCCGCCTCTCTCAGGGGCCTCGCCAACCCTAGTTCCTGGGAGTCTCTCCGCCATGAACCAGGTTGAGCCGCAGGGAGCTCCCCTTAAGACCTCTACATGCCTTATGATGTTCTCCTCGACTTCGATCCTCAGCCTCGGCATTCCGAATCTTTCCGCGAATCTATCTATAATGCCATCTCCCCCAGGTGTGAGGGAGCAGAAGGGCCTTGGGAAGATGGCTTCAATCCCCATCTCCCTAAGCTCAGCTGCGAGCTGATGCTCCAGGCCTAGGGGTAGCCAGGAATACCTGTCGGCCGGCGCTATCACGGCTTCCACGTCGCAGAGCCTGGCGGCGTCGGGGATCAACATCGCCGCCGAGGGAGACTCCCCAAGGAAGAGGAGTATGTCCCAGCCTCCGGAGATCCCTAAGCCTCCAAGGATCTCCTCTGGCTCCTCGGGTAGGGGTGGAAGGCTTCGCGGCATCTTCACCTCGCCTAGAGTCCAATCTGAGCGCCGTGACAGATTTCGATAGATCCTTTCACCGTAGAGGCCCTGGGTGAAGACGATGATCTTCAAGCAGGTTTTGAGTGGAGGATCAAACCCTTAAGGCTTCCCATAGACATATAATTAGGTTGTCCAGGAGGCGTCTATATCCTGAGAGGCCCCTCGTCGGCGTAGGCGTCCTAATCAGAGATGGGGAGCGCTACCTGCTGGTTAGGAGGGCCGCTGAGCCTGACGCCGGCCTCTGGTCTATACCAGGCGGATTGGTGGAGCTGGGTGAACGGGTGAAGGAGGCCGCTGTGAGGGAGGCCTTGGAGGAGACTGGATTGGAGGTGGAGATCACAGATCTACTAGGCGTCGTAGATAAGATCGATAGGGATGAGGAGGGGCGTGTAAAGTTCCACTTCGTCATCATCGACTACCTAGCGGAGGTTAAGGGCGGAAACCTAAAGGCATCCTCCGACGCCCTAGAGGCGAGATGGGTTAAACCCGAGGAGTTTCCAAGGTTCAGGATGTCGCCAACCCTAGTGGAGCTCCTCAGGCGTATAGGCCTATATCCAGAAGGTGGAGAGAAGAAGTAGAAAAGGGAGGGCGCTCATCTCCTATATAGATAGATGGTGTGCGTCCTATAGCCCTCCTTGAATCTCATATTCTTCTCCGCATCCCATCCAGGGATCGAGAAGTCGTGGGTTACAACCCTCGCACCTGGCCGAAGCTCCCTCTCCAACTTCGGCCTCACACGCTCATTTGCACCGGTTGTGAGATACATCGTCACCACATCGGCTCGGCTTAGGTCTACTTCCATGAGGTCTCCGAGGATTATCTGAACCCTATCCCCGAGGCCTAGGGCCTCCACCTTGGCCCTGGCCTCCCTCACCAGCTTCGGATTAAGCTCGACTCCCACACCTATGGCCTTGAACTCCTGGGCTGCCGTGATGACTATGCGTCCATCGCCGCATCCGAGGTCGTAGACAACCTCCCCAGGCTTAACCTCCGCGTATTGAAGCATCTTCCTCACGACGCTCATAGGGGAGGCGACGAAGGGAGCTAGGCTTCTACTCCTCCGGAACACGACTCTTCGCCAGCCTCTCTAATCCACCACCGACAAGATAAAAAGCGTTTCCCCAACCATCTACTCGATGCCGCGCGTCATCATACTAGGCTACGACGGACTGGAGCTTACACTCGTAGAACGCCTAGAGCTGAGAGGCCTAATGCAGAGGGAATACGGCAAGGTGAGGGTTCCCATAGCTGGAGGCCTTGAGGATCCCTCGACGCCCATAGT
>CALEIY010000139.1 GCA_937898665.1 Candidatus Bathyarchaeota archaeon
AGGGGGGAGATAGCCAAGGTGAAGGTTATCGCCCCAGGATGGAGGAGGGGGGAGGCCCTCGCCATGGGGAGGGAGAGGGCCATAACCATCGTCGGAGTCAAGGCCCTCAATATAGGGGAGAAGATGAGGGTGAGGATCATAGGGAACAAACACAACATCATATTAGCAAGGCCATTATGAATAGGGGAGACCTATAGAGGCTTCGCCTCCTCCCGTTCATGCTGGAAGAAGTGCTTGAGGATTGTTACAACCCCTGGGTTTGAGGATTTGAAGGCCGTCTCAAGGCTTTCGGAGGTGAAGATGGTGTTCCTCCCATCCGCTATGAGGATGAGGCATTTGAAGGGGGTCTCCTCCATCCTGTAGAGGGCGATACCCCTCAATCTCCGCATCTTCTCATCCTCCACATCTATGATTACCTCCCCCCTCGCCTCTCTGAGGCTCTCATAGAGTTCGTTTAGTAGACTTCCTGGGAGGATCATCTCTATCTGGGAGGATCCCCTGATGAGGCTCCTGATCTGGCATAGTATGTTCTCCCTCCCCTTTATCGTCCAGATGACCTCCTTAGATGCCTCCAGGGCGCCTCGCCCCTCATAGAGTGTTTGAAGCCTTTCACCTAGAATCCTGAGAGCCTGGTTTATGGCTTCAACACGAGTCTTAAATCGCTCCTCAAGGCTTCTGATATGCTCCCTATGCTCCTCCTCCAGATTCCTCAATAGATGCATCCCATATCTCCCGAGGGCGTCCCTCGGCGCGACGGCCTTGAACCTCATCGGCCTAGACTTCTGAACCTCCACGAATCCCTTCTCCTGCAGCCGGCTCAACACCTCATACGTCTTTGAGTAGGGTATTCCGCTTAGGCTGCTCAGCTCCCTCGCCGTCATCTCCCCATACTTCACCAGGGTGTGGTAGGCCCTCGCCTCATAGGGGGTGAAGCCGAGGACTCTCATGTTCTGAAGCACGCCTGCCTCCATTTATTTACCACTATAATCGAAATTTAGTGGGAAAATGCTATAAGCCTTCCAATCCTAGTCTCAGCGTCATGACCGAGGGTGAGGATGTGAAGCTCACGGAGATGACGAATGTTCTCCCCATCTGCCTCGCAGCCTTCTTCAACGATATGGGGGCAGACATGCTCTTCGCCTTCTACCCCATCTTCTTCGTCCAGGTTCTCGGCGTAGCCCAGATGAAGGTTCTCGGCCTCGTCGACTCCCTAGCGCTGCTGACTGGGTTCCTCATAATGCCCCTCGTAGGCCGATTGGCCGATATAAAGGGGAGGCGCCACCTCATTTGGATCGGCTATCTGCTACTCCTCATCTCCAGGGTCACCCAGGGCCTGGCGAGGATCTGGCAGCATCTCATACCGGCGAAGATGCTCTACCAGGTTGGCCGAGGCATAAGGAATCCGCCAAGGGAGGCGTTGTTGGCCGACTCCGTTCCACCCAGCTATAGGGGGCGCGCCTTCGGCCTATTGGGTTCAATGGACACCTTCGGAGCCGTCTTAGGGCCTCTACTGGGCATAGGCCTCTTCCAGCTCTTCCTCAACGTCGGAGTCCACATCGATGAGGCCTATAGATGGATATTCTTCTGCGCAGCAGCCCCGACGACGATTAGCATACTCCTCATATTCTTCGGAACCAGGGAGGTTTTGGAGAGGCCCCCCGAGAGGCGTCGACGTAGATTGGGATTCTCCATCCTCCTCAGAGACCGGATACTGCTTCCCCTCACATTGGTGACGATGCTCTTCACCTTCTGGAATGTCTCCGAGAACTTCATGCTCGTCTGCGGAGCTAAGGTTCTCGGCATACCCAAAGAGGCTTTCTGGGCGACGGTGCTGCTCTATTGGCTGATCAACGTCAGCTTCGCCCCCACAGCCTACTTCGCGGGGAGATTTTCAGATCGCTTCGGTAGGAAGACGCCCGTTATCCTCGGCATGATCGTCCTCGGCGTCCTAACCATGGGCTTCGCCTATGCCTCAACCTACATCCTTGTAGGCCTACTATTCCTCCTCCACGGCGTATATCAGGGCCTTTATAGGCCGAATATACAGGCGTGGGTCGCCGACCTAGCACCCGTGGAGCAGAGGGCTGAGGTCATAGGAACCTATAAGATGCTCGTCGGCCTCAGCGACATCCCAGGCCCCTTCGTCTTCGGCCTCATCTGGGATCTCTACGGCTTGAAGACGCCCTTCATCGTCGGAGGCCTCTTCTGCCTTCTATGCGCCATAATGGTCTCGATAACCGTCCCGAAGAGGAGGGGTTAAGCCATATATCCCTGGAGCTCCTCGGGGCTGAGCCATCTCAGGGAGGCGGTCTCGCGGGGTATAATGGCGAGGGAGACGTCGGCTGGTGAGAGGGATTCGGAGGATGCCTTAAGAGCCTCCAGGGTTAGCCTGATGGCGTCGTCGAGTGTGAGGCCATCCCTGTAGCGCTTCTCCAGCAGCTCCACAGCCGTTCTCTCACCCCTTCCCAGGGCTGTTGCCCTATACCCCTTATAGCTGCCACTGGGATCGAGGGATAGAAGCCTAACCCCGCCGTGATCTACGCCGGCTATCAGTAGGCCGACTCCGAAGGGTCTAACCCACGCCATCTGCGTATAGGCGTGGACGAGGTCTCCTAGCGACCTCACGAGGGCCTCTAGATCCACTGGCTCATCGTATAGGAGCCGGTGATATTGGCAGATTATCCTCCCATAGTTCACCAGGACTCTTGCGTCCCCCCTCATTCCGGCTACCGCGACGCCTATATGCTCATCGAGTTGGAAGAGCTTCTGCGAGGGATTCGTCAGGTGCAGCTTGTTCTCCGGTTTCTCCTCAGCCGCCAGGACGGCTCCCTCCGGTGATGCGACGCCGACGATTGTGGAGCCTCGCTTGACAACCTCCATGGCATACTCAACCTGGTAGAGGCGGCCCTCAGGGGAGAAGACGGTGATGGCCTCATCATACTCCCTGGGATACATCCAGCCCTCGACGCCCCTCATATTGGAGGAGCATCCCTATATAAAGCTCGACTCACCGAGTGTATATCTGAGCCTCATCCGTGAACTCGGAGTCTTCAGTTTCTACCAGGGCCATTGACTCTCCACTCGGCGACGAGGCTAGGAGAGATATGACAGCTGCAGTCACGTCCATACTTCATGTCGCCGCTCATAGGATTGAAACATATACTCAGCCCTGAGGGGAATCCAGGGGGCTGTAAGTTAAATAAAGGGTAGAGGGTTAGAGTGGCCTTAACCTATATTAGATGTGATTCCACATCCCCTGGATTCCAAATGTTTTATCCAGCTTAGGATAAGGTCAGCCTGGAGAGCTCCTCTTTTTGATGGCTGGAATTAGGGCTGGAGGCCCATATACGAGAGCAAAGGTGTCCCTCTAGAGCTCCTTGACCGTGGCTTTAACCTGTGCTAGCTCATAATCTACGGAAGCAATTGACATGGGACAGAGCCATATGCAACATAGAGACTAGAAAAGAGGCACACTCTCTCATCCAAGGCATAAAGACTAGGTTAAAGACATACAACAACTCTCGCCATCCGCCTTTTCCAGTTAAAACTCCATTATTCTATCTTTTGATATAATGATTTATATTAAAAAAAAAAAAAAAAAAAAAAAAAAAAAAAAAAAAAAAA
>CALEIY010000140.1 GCA_937898665.1 Candidatus Bathyarchaeota archaeon
TCATAATCCTCGACGAGGACGGCAAACCACTGAGATTCGACGTTAAGAAATGGGTGGAGGAGGATACGCAGTGGTATATCAAACAATTAGAAAGAATACGTAAGGTGGTATCATCTCGTAAGAGGAAGTGAATTTAGGAGTCCTTATCTAGGAGGAGAGCGGAGACTTCCTTAGAAGTAAGAAAAGCTTAAATTGTGTTTAAAGGTTGAGGTAGTTTGAGGGGAGGGTCCTCTCTTCTTGCAATTTTAATGGCTAATGGGCTTCCTACTCTTTTACAGGCGGGGCAGAGACCCATTTTCTCTACGTAATTGTTATGATCCTTGATGTGTTTCCAGATAGTTCTACTGCTTCGACCGAGTTTCGCTGCGATGGCATCGTATCCCATTCCCTCTTCCAGAAAGAGACGTATAATTTCAGCGTGTTCTTCATCTCCAACTGTCCTATACTTACCTCGATATTCAGGCTTCTTCGGCTCCTCAAGGTATTCTATATCTATTCCTACATCCCTAAGGATGTCCTCTTTCTCCTTCTTATGCCATGGAATCTTCTTGAAGACTCCCCAGCCTACTGAGCCCTTACGGGTTACTATAATGAATTGGTGGGGCTTTAATTTACGTAGGTCATTTGGATTGAAATAGCGATAAAGCCAGCGTAGTTCTCTACTTAAGCCATCTATTCCCTGAGTCTTCAGGACGAGATAATCCGATAATCCTCGAATATCTACATCTATGCTGAGAAGTCTCACGCTGTCAAGGCCGAAGCTGATACCGCAGTGACGCCCTTCCCTCAGCATATAGACAGTCTGCGTCTTCGCCTCTGTCTGGTCATCCAGCAATTTAAGTCTGCTATAGAGGAAGTTGGCTGCCTCTCTCATTATAACAAACATCATCCTTCTCCAGTGAACCCGCTTATAGATCTTATCCGTAAGCCTCGCCACTTCTAGAAACTCTTGATCCATGCTACTGTAAAGAGGAGAAGCTGAGATAATGATATCATACTTCTCGAAATCCTTGAGGGAAACCTCTCCCACAGTTTTTACATCATAGCTACAATCCACCAGGACATTGGATCCTCTCAACAAGAGGATACGCTTCTCCTCAGCCCATGGACTCCGCAACCAAGCTAAGCCCTCTCCATCCCTTGAACCGAATAGATCGAGAATGGAGTTCCCCAACTTCAGATGAATATTAGCTAAGTGCTCTAGGAAGCTGGATTTACCGCTACCCCTGACTCCCTGAACAAACCATACATTGGGCCGTTTAAAGCTGATGTAATCGTTCCCCCTAACCCATTTAATCTTCAAGCTGACACCTCATAATCCGGATTCTTGATATCATCTCCAATCTTAACCCATGGCATGCCAATCCTCAGATAGCTGTCGTAGAGACTCTCCTGAATACGCCCCAGAATCCAGAGGAGCTGTCGATGATAACGTCTCAGCTTCGCCATACGGCGTTTAAACCTCTCCAGCTTCGTCTCACCCCACGTCCTCGCAATCTTCATGCGGATCTCAGACAGCTTTTCATAGGCATCAGCCACATCACGTCTAGTATCTGGAGGCAATAGAGGCTCAACCACCTCCAACAATCGAAGGGCGTCAAGGTAAGAGCCATTATATATGCTGAGCGCAGTCTCGAAGATAAGGCTCTCAATCTGATATAGCACGAAGTTTTTCACGTCAGATGGAATTTTAGTCTCAAATTCCTCTCCGGTTCCCATCAAAATTTAACTAAATTATAATCCTTTTAAAACTTTTACATATTGAATTGGTGTAAAGCTATGAAATTTAGCTAAATAAGAGAAAATTTTATTTGATTTAAAGATTTATTTAGGGTTGGAGGGCTAACCCTGAACCTAGCAGAGCTCCAGAAACTACATAGGGAAGCCCTCAGAAAGGCTGCGGAGGCCAGAGCTAAGGGAAATAAGAAGGCCGCTATACGCTGGACTAGGAGGGCGAGAGAACTCCAGAAGCGCATCACACAGCTCAGATTCCCCAAGAAGCGAAGGACAAAGAGAAGGAAGACTTCGAAGACGATAAAGGAGGTCTCAAAGCCTGCTCCTCCCACTTCACCTTCACCTATCTCGCAGCCTCCTCCACCTGTAATTCAAGCGGAAAAGGCTGAATCCACTCCCTCAAAGAAAGTGGTTGAGAAGACTCCGGTTAAAACCGGTGGAAGAGAAGACCTCCAACCCGTCGTAAAGCCTCCCTCCCCGATGGATGCCCATGAAGCAAAGGAGAGAGCCAAATTCCAGAGGTGGAGTGAGGAGCATAAGCCTCCTCTTCAGATGGCGTTTGAAGCTGAGAGGAAGGCTGAGGAACTGAAAAAGACTTATAGAGAAATAGAACAAAGACGAGAGGAAATCGCCTCTCAAGCTGAAGAAATTCTATCTCATCCAGAATTATATGAGCCTGAAAGTTTCAAACGTTACAAGGAGGAAGTTCCCAAAGTCCTCAGAGAGTATACAAAGGCTAAAGGAGAAGTGATGTCCTCTATTGTCGCACTCCAGAAATATGCTGAAGAAACAAGAGAACAAGTTGAAATGCGGAGCAAACTCGCCAGAAAGCGATATGAAGAGTATGAAGCGGCGAAGAGAAGGGAGAGGGCAATCAAATCTGGAGCTTCTGCAATGATGACGAAAAGGATTCTCGAAGCCGAGAGACTCCATCAGAAACCTGAAATTGTAACGCCTCCCCAGAGGATGGGGGCGAAGCCAGGATCTCTAGGACATAAGATCGAGAAGGCCCTGACAGGGGCCATGGAAAAGGAGGAGCAATTCTTCCACCGTGTCACGGGAACCGTCATGGCTAAGGCTGGGGAGATAGCGGAGAAGGCTGAGAAGGCTCAGATAGAGGGGAAAACCCTAAAGGCTGCAGCCCTCGGAGCTGCAGCTGGAGCCGTGGCCACGGGGGCAGGCATCATAGAGGGAGCCAGCCTAACGGTGAGGCCTAAAGCAGCTGTAGAGGGCATGGTTGAAACCGTGAAGGGTGTGAAGGAGTTCATAGAGAAGCCTGCTGAAACCATGAAGAAGATGGGTGAAGCCATAGCTGAGGAACCCCTCCTCGTCTCCTACACGGCGGGGCAGATAGCGGGAGGCATTATAGCCGAGGAGCTCGCCGCCAAGGCCATAGATAAAGCCCTTGGAAGGCCTGGTAAGATTGAGAGAGTTGAGGAGGTGAAGATAAAGCGCACTCAGGAGAAGGTTAAGCCCAAGCTCATCGAGGGAGTTGAGGGCGAAACCATAGAGAAAACCATGGTTAAGGTGACTAAGAAGAAGACTAAGAAGGTTCCCAGCAAGGTGACAAGAGTTCTAAAGGAATTAGAGGAGGAGAAGCCCAAGGTGGACACCCTTGCAGGCATCGCCGATGAGGAGCTCGCCATAAGGGTGAAGATGGGTGAGAAAGCCGTTGATGAGCTCGTGGAGAAGGGTAGAACTGAGTTCATACAGAAGCTCACTGTCGAAGAGGGAAAGATGAGGATGGAGAGCGGTAAATTGGAGGCTGAGGTCATCGGCTTTGAGAGAGGAGGAAAACTCATTGAGATTGAGGAGGTTCCCTCAAGATTCACTGAGAAGACGGTTCATGTTTTGAAAGAGGAGAAAATCTTCCCGCTTGAATACAAGGAGATCACTCGCTACATCCAGGAAGAGACTAAGACAACAGTTCCCATCGAGGAGGAGATAACCCTAGATGTGAAGACTGGATTGACTAAAACCGTTAAGAAGACCTCTAAGATTGAGGGAGTTAAACCTGTCAAGCCTGAGCCTGGCCCCAAGACTCCCCTCAGCAAACACTTCGGCGTTGAAGGCGTGGATATCAGCCGTAGATCTCAGTTTAAAGCTGTGAAGGAAGCTGAGAAGCTCATGAAGGACTTCCTATATAAAACGGAGGAAGCCCCCGCCCTACCTCCAGCTGAGGAGATAAAGACCGCAGCGATGAAAGAGGCTGGATTCACGGAGACGGAGATCGCAATAGCCAAGGAACTCGTCGATATCGAAGCCGAGATACTGCCTCTCACAACACTTAAAGAAGTCTCCACTCAGCCATCCATAGTTGGAGGAGCAGCTCTAGGAGGCATCGGCACCAAGAAGACTAAATCCATCTCCACGCCTAGCATAGCAGAGTTCCCAGAAGTTCAAATCCCACCTGAACCAATATCTCCACCCACTATACCCTCCATCAGCCTAACTGAGTCTCCAAAGATCACCGAGGTGGAAATGGGAATCCTAGAGGATATAGTTCCCACTCCTAAAGCTGAGACTGTCCCCATAGAACTCAGCGTATCGGAGGAAGCCTTCAAGGAGATTACTCCACCCTTAAAACTGAGAGAGAGGAGGAGAGGAATCAAGAGGAAGCCATCTCCGATAGACATAGAGAAGTCGATTCAAGAGGAGTTCACACCTATCCCATCTAGGCCGAGAAGTAGAGGAAAGCCCAAGCCCATCATAAAAGAGGTTCCAGAGGTAGAGGAGATAGTGACACCATCCTTAGATGAGATGCCTACACCTATCGTAAAGGAGATTCCAGTTCCCATCTTAGAGGAGAAGCCTAAGCCAAGGCCGAGACAGAGGACCACGCCCACACCAGACTTCGACATACCTCCACCCCCAGGATTGGAGGAGCCTCTATCACCGATCATCAGATTGACCTCTCCATCGGGGAGAAGAAGGCAGAGTAGGAGGAGGCCCTCCCTACTCGGCTGGGAGTTCAGAGAGTATCCCATTCCCGAGCCCTTCTCCCTCCTTGAAAGCCCAGGGAAGAGAAGAGCCAAGTCCAGGCGTAAGGCGAAGAGGAAGAGGAGGCGGAGGAAGAGATGAACATCTTCTGGGCAGGCCTCTTCGCCATCTGGATGCTCCTCACGGTAAGCCTCCTATGGGTGACCTTCACACCCGCCTTCTATCAAACCCTCGACCAATTCAACTCCACGATGAGCCCCCAGCTCTCAGGTCAAGCCTACTCAACTCTCCATCTAATAGTCACCATAGCCAAGCTGAGCTGGAGATGGCTCATAGCCCTCGGAGCAATAGGAACAGTGATCTGGCTCCTACTCTGGGCTCATAGACAGGAGGTGATAACGGGAGGCCTCTAAGATGCTGTGGCTATACGTGGGATTCTTCCTCCTCCTCTTCACCGCAGTCTTCTGGTGGATAGGCCTACAAGTCTACGACGAGACCCTCACAGCCATGCTCACCAACTGGAGTCAATACCTCGGAGGCCCAGAGAAGCAGCTCATCGAAGCCCTATGGAACTGGTGGCCCTTCATCATAATCATAGCAGGAATCCTATGGCTATATGTAAACGCTCAGAGGAGGAGGTTCGAGGAGCTTGTCGAGACTTAAAACCCTTAGAGTCGTAACCCTCATACTTCTCATAATCCTCATACAATACTCTACACCACTCTCCGCAGAGGTTCAGCAGGGAAGCTATCTCCAGTATAGGATATGCCCCTCAGACTATAATGTCACGGCTACACGACTGGCGCTGCCAGCGGACTATTCAAGCGATAAGCTGAGGAGTTGGAATCAGAAGGCGGTTTGGCTCGTCAAAGACCTGAGCGGAGAGGGCAATGATGGCGTGGTCTACGGTGCGACGCCTGTGGATACTGAAAGGGATCGAGCGCTGAGCTTCGATGGAGTGGACGATTATGTGGATTGTGGGAATGATGAAAGCTTGAATATTACTGGTGCGATCACCCTAGCTGCATGGGTGAAACAAGTTAAAGATAACAACGGATATGTAATTATAAAGAATACCGCTAATGATAGTAAGAGATTATATGCGATATACAGTAGAGGGGAGGCTGATGTCGTCTATTTTTTCTACTATGATGGCGCAAGAGAAGAAGTTCTCTGGAATTATGCTTTAGATGATAATACTTGGCATTATGTTGCTATTACTGTTAACGGACTAACGGCTACTTTATATGTTGATGGAGTGAGTCAAGGGAACCGGTGGAGCGATTACTACGGTGGCAGCGTGTATGAGATTGACTGGGCAGGAGTCGACCACTATCC
>CALEIY010000141.1 GCA_937898665.1 Candidatus Bathyarchaeota archaeon
AGCTGAGCGTTGAGAGCTCCAGGGGTGCAGGTTAGGCAGACGACTCCAGGTTTACGGGTGGCCCTATAGTAGCCGTCGGCGGCCATCCCCGCGATGGTCTCCGTGTGGCAGGTGATGAAGCGGATACCCTCCTTAATGAAGCCATCTATTAGGCCGATGTTCCCATGGCCTGGAAGTCCGAAGACGTATTCTATGCCATAGCTCTTGAGGCATTTAGCCAGAATCTCACCGCATCTCAACAGCAAGGTTGGACACCTATCGGAGAGTGGGGGCGCATCGGTTTTATCCTTTTGCTCCCCTCTAACACCATAATGACAAGGGTCGCCGTCCTCGGAGCTGGCGCCGGTGGATGCGCCGTTGCCCACCGCTTCGCGGAGCAGGGCTTCAAGGTCTCATTATATGATGTCGATGAGGCGAGGATCAAGGAGATCAGAAAGCGAGGAGGCGTGGAGACGAGGGGGGAAATCGAGGGATTCCAGGAGGTCGAAGCCTACGCGAAGCTGTCTGAGGCCCTGAGAACTGTGGATTTCGCCGTGGCCGTTGTCCCAAGGTATGCCCATCAACCCCTCGCAGAGGCTCTAGCACCCCATTTAAAGGGGAGACCCATAATCCTGCTGCCCGAATCCACCTTCGGCGCCATACACCTCGCCAAGACTCTGAGGGAGAGAGGAGAACACCATTCAGCGGTGGGTGGAACACCTACACTTCCCTACGCCGCCAGACTAATAGAACCTGGAGTCGTCGACGTCTACCTCGTCGTCAAGACCCTCCTCTTCGCGGTGTTTCCGGCCTCAAAGACCGATGAGCTCATGGAAATCCTGGAGGGGGTTTACCCCCAGGTGGTGAGGGCTGAGAGCGTCCTGGAGACGAGCCTCAACAATGGGAATCCCGTCACCCATCCCGCTCCGGCTTTGCTGAACGCTGCGAGGATCGAGGCCGGCGAGGACTTCCTCTTCTATAGAGAAGGCATAACGCCTTCGATAGCATGGATAAATCAGCGGGTTGACGAGGAGCGTCTAAGCCTCTGCAGGGCGCTGGGCCTACGGGAGATTGGCGTCATAGAGCGGTTGAGGATGCTGGGCTACATAGACTTCGACACCGACAACCTCTATGAGGCCTATGTGGGGAGTAGGCCCTTCTCCAGGATCAAGGCTCCTAAGACTCTGCAGCATCGATACATCACCGAGGACATACCCTACGGCCTCGTCTCCTACGCATCGCTGGGCGATCTACTAGGCGTAGAGACGCCGACTATGGACACCCTCATAAACCTCGCCTCACTGCTGATGGATGTGGACTACTGGGCTGAGGGTGTAACGATGAGAAGACTTGGATTGGAGGGGCTGACGGTGGAGGAGCTTAAGGAGTTCGTCGAGGTTGGGGCCTCACCGAAGGTTGAGTGGGCGAGGGGTTAAGGGGCTATTTTATGAAGATGACATCCTCCAAGTCTTTGAAGTGGTTGTCCCCCGTCACTATCTTGCCCTTCTTCACCCTCGCCGTTGCGTATACTATGGAGTCGGCGAGGCCCCATCCCCTGATCCTTCTCCTCATCTCCACATTTATCCTGGCCGCCTCGACGGCTATCTCCTCGGTTAATGGTGCGAGGGCGCTCCGCTCCTTTATGAAGACCCTCTGAGCCTCAGCCATCTCCTCACCCTCAACCTTCAGGGTTTTTGCATAGACCTCAGCGAGGCAGATCGTTGGGGTTATCTTCTCCTCCAGGCCCTCAACTATAGATTTAACCCTTCTCCCAGCCTCCGTCCCCATGAAATATTCTATCCAGGCATAGGAGTCGATGATGTATCTCATATCCGATCCCTGTGATCCCTCAGGTCACTTAGGTCTGTGGGCCTCATAGTTCCAAACATGCTCCTACCCTTAGCAAAGTGCTCGGCGAGTATCTCATTTATAAGCTTTGAAATCCCCCTTGGGCCAGCCCTCTCCTTTAAGGCCTGATATAGGTCTTCCCTCAGGAGGATCGTGGTCTTCCTCGCCATAAACATCGCCATAAACATCTCCGTAAACCACCCTTATAGGGCTAATGATGGGCTAAGGGTTAAGAGGTGGAGGCCTCTAACCTCTATAGGGTTGAAGCCCATAATCTTCGAGGAGTATCCAGGGCTGGAGAAGCTCCCCTGGATGGAGCTGGGGGATTTCCCCACACCTGTGGAGCATCTAAAACGCTTCGGGGAGGCCGTCGGCCTCGAAAACCTCTACATAAAGAGGGATGATAGGAGCTCCAGGCTCTATGGCGGGAATAAGGTTAGGAAGCTGGAGTTCATACTCGCCGACGCTAAGAGGAGGGGGCGTAGAACCCTCATAACTGCTGGAGCCGTCGGCTCAAACCAGGTTTTGGCCACCGGAATCTATGGGCGGCAGCTCGGCTTCAGGGTGATCGGCATCGTCATGGATCAGCCCAACGCCGAGTATGTCCGCCGAAACCTGCTGCTGGATCATCACTTCGGCGTCGAGCTCCACCATACACATTCGATGACGGGGGCCTACATCAAGTTCTTCGGCATCTACCTAAAGGAGCTCCTCCTAGGCCATAGGCCCTATCTTGTTCCGCCTGGGGCGAGCAGTCCCCTGGGAAACGTCGGCTATGTGAACGCCGCCTTCGAGCTTCGAAGCCAGATCGAGGAGGGATTGCTGCCGGAGCCTGACTACATCATCGTCGCAGCTGGCAGCCTTGGAACGGCTGCGGGACTATACCTTGGATGCCGATTGGCGGGGCTGAAGACGAGGGTGCTGGCGATACAGGTGGCTATGCCATCCGTCACAAACCTCAAGAAGTATGCGGAGCTGGTGAATGAGACCGCGCGATTCATGCGTCGATACGATGAATCCATACCTGAGATGAGGGTCTCGGAGGATGATCTCATCCTGATAACCGATTATCTCGGCGAGGGCTACGCCTACTTCACTGAGGAGGGAGTGAGGACTGTGGAGTTGATGCGGGAGTTGGAGGGTATACAACTCGAACACACCTACACGGGTAAAGCCTTAGGCGGAGGCGTCGACTGGTTGAAGAGGCATGGGCTAAGCGATAAGGTGGCCCTCTTCTGGAACACCTACAACTCCATAGACCTCACCCATCTAATCGAGGGGGCTGACTACCATGAATTGCCGAGGTCTCTGCATCGATACTTCGAGGAGTCGACTCAGGAGGAGCTGTGGAAGAAGGCTTAGGCCTCCTTCCTGCTGAAGAGGTAGGTTCCAAGGCCCAGCATGAGGAGGGTGAAGACGGTGAGAACCCCTATGCTCAGAGCTATGTTGATTTTACTCACCCCTATGAGGAGGGTTCTGAGGGCGTCGACGCCGTAGGTGAGGGGATTCAACAGGATGAGGAGTCTCAGCCATGTTGGACACTGATCCAGAGGCCATAGGGCGCCGCTGAGGAACCACATGGGCATGGTTGTGAAGCGCCCGATCCTCTGGAAGCTGGCCGCCCGCTCCAACCCCGAGGCCAAGGCGAGGCCCAAGGCCATGAAGGCCATCGACAGCAAAGCCATCACCCCGAGGGAGGCTGCGAGGCCGAGGGGGCTGTTATACCTCACCCCCAATAGGAGGGAGAGGCATAGAACTATGAGGCCCTGGATGAAGGCTGATGTGGCTCCGCCCAGAACCTTCCCCGTCACTATTGCGCCTCTGGAGATGGGGGCGACGAGAATCTCCTTGAGGAAGCCGAACTCCAGGTCGTAGAGAACCGAGACGCCTCCGAAGAAGGCTGTGAAGAGGATGTTCTGAGCGATGACCCCTGGGGCGAGGAAGGTGAGATATGAGACCCCTGAGAGTCCAAGCCTCACAGAGCGTCCCATCCCAACGCCGAAGATGAAGAGCCAGAAGAGGGGTTGCATCATCGATGAGAGGAGGCCAGCTCGATCCCTCCTCCACCTCAACATCTCCCTCAGCCAGATGGTGTATATGGCTTTCAGCTCCCCCATCGGGTTCACCTCCCCCTCCTCATCATACGCATCCTCCACATCATCATCGGCTCCGGAGCCTGAGATCGAATACGTTCGCCGGTGAAGTAGAGGAAGACGTCATCGAGACTCGGCTTCCTAAGGCTGACGGAGTTCACGGGTACGCCGACCTCCTCCGCAAGTCTGAGCAGGACTGGTATTAGAGCCTCCCCATCCTTCTCCATCAAGGTGATCTGCCCCCTCAACATCTGTATGTTCCTGGCGAGGCCTCTTCGACGGATGGCCTCCATCAGCCTCTTGGCTTCTGGGCCTACCTCCAGGGTTAATACGTCGCCTCCGACGATGCCCTTCAGCTTCTCAGGGGTGTCCAGGGCGACGATGCGCCCCTTATCGATGATGGCGACTCTATCGCAGAGTTGGTCGGCCTCCTCCATGTAGTGCGTCGTCAATATGATGGTCACCCCCTCCTCCCTGTTGATCCTTGAGATGTAGCTCCAGACATGCCTCCTGCTCTGGGGATCCAATCCAAGAGTTGGCTCGTCGAGGAAGAGAACCCTTGGATGATGCAGTAGACTCCTGGCGATCTCCAATCTCCTCCTCATACCCCCAGAGTAGTTTCTGACGAGTCTATCGGCCCAGTCCTGGAGCTCCACGAGCTTTAGGAGCTCCTCGATGCGGGCATCCATCTCCCCCTTGGGGACGTCGTAGAGCCTGGCGTGGAACTCCATGTTCTCCCTGCCCGTCAGCTCCAGGTCGAGGGATGGCTCCTGGAAGACTATTCCAATAACCCTCCTCACGGCATCAGGCTCCCTCTGGATGTCGTAGCCGCAGACCTCCGCCGTCCCATCTGAGGGCCTTAGAAGCGTCGTCAACATCTTTATCGTGGTGGTCTTCCCCGCCCCATTAGGGCCGAGAAGCCCAAATATCTCCCCCTCCTCCACCTCGAAACTGATGTGATCGACGGCGAGGAGGTCACCATAAAACTTAGTCAGCCCCGAAACCCTAATCGCCTTCCCCATCACCCCCCATCTCCCTGAGATGTCGACGATAGAAGTCGAGGAGCTCCTCGATCACAGGTTGACGATCAGCCAGCGCCTTTAGACCCGACCTCAGGAACTCCAATCCTCGATTGGTTATCCGATAGATGCGCCTCCGACGCCCCAAGCCGGCCTCATCCCAACTCGATTTGAGGAGACCCCGCCTCTCCATCCTCCTCAGCATCGTGTATAGGGTTCCAGTCTCGATCCCTCCCTCTGGGATGTAGCCCCTCTCCCTCAACGCCTCCATGAGGGCATAACCATGCATCGGCTCCTCCGCGAGGAGGCGGAGGAGAAGGAGGGTGAGCCAACACCTCCCTGGATGACAGCTATCGGCGTCTATCTCCATGTAACTCAGCTATATGTAACAATGTTAGATATAAATCCTGGGAACCATTAATTATCTCCTCCCTCCCATCTTCTATTTGGGTTGAGGCGGAGATACATCTACTGCCCAAACTGTGGAGCGAGAAATGAGGTGGAGAACAACTTCTGCGCTATGTGTGGAGCCTCTCTGAGGGGTGTGGCGAATAGGGTTTTAGCGGCTCACCCTCCCCAGCCTCAGCCAACCCTAACGCTTCCCCCTAATGTCCAACAGACCCTTAGCCCAGCTCTGCTGATCTACCTCTTCCGCGGCCACTACTTCAAGAGGGGGATGACGCAGGAGGAGATGGTGAAGCTGATGGTAGCCTCCACCCTCTACGCCCTAGAGGCGG
Source organism: Candidatus Bathyarchaeota archaeon (assembly GCA_937898665.1). Lineage (GTDB taxonomy): Archaea > Thermoproteota > Bathyarchaeia > TCS64 > B23 > B23. The sequence goes on from CALEIY010000141.1 coordinate 5,677, forward strand.
AGGGCTATGCAACCCTAAGAATCTCGGAGAGGGGGAGGATCAGGAAGAGGGAGACGGTGGAGATCGTGAAGCTTAGAGAATTTAATCCCCGTAGATTCGGCAGCCTCTCTGAGAGGATCGGCAGGCTGAAGGTGGGGGAGGCCATAACCGTCTATGATCTCGTGAAGGAGACCGGCGTGAAATGCCCTAATCCGGCATACTACTTCACAGAGGTCTTGATTCCGGAGAGGGATCCGACGGAGGAGACATTCAACTTCCTCTTCAAGGTGAAGGAGAAGAGGCCATCCCTAATCGACAGGCTACTGGAGGTAGACAGCGGCTATCGACTGCGCATCTGGAGACGTGAGAACATAAAGCTCTATGAATCCCAGGCCAGAAAGCTGGATCAACTGCTGAAACAAAGGGTGAACGCCGACTCAAGGATGCATAAAGTCATCGAGGAGGAGTGCCACAGAGCCTTAGAGGACTTGAAGGATTAACCGACATCTCGGTGGAATGATGTCCTCACCGAGCCGGAGACTTAAATCTTAAACCACGCTGGGACTAAATGAGGAGGGAATGGGTGGTAGGCGATACATCTACTGCCCAAACTGTGGAGCCAGAAACGAGATAGAGAACAACTTCTGCGCCATGTGTGGAACCTCACTGAGAGAGGTTGCCAGGAGAGTTCTAGCCGCCCAGCCATCAACTCCACAGCCTGCGGCTCAGCCTCCCCCTAAGCCGGCTCCCAAGCTTCCACCCCACGTCCAGCAGACCCTAAGCCCAGGGATACTCGTCCACCTCTTCTACGACAAATACTTCAAGACGGAGAGTTCCTTTAGGGCTGATGTGGCGGTGGCGGCCACCCTCTACGCCCTAGAGGCGGAGGGCTGTGTAGCCCTAATCCCCTCTAAGAGGGGGAGAATTAGGAAGCATGATACGGTGGAGATCAGGAAGCTGAGGGACTTCGATCCTGGGAGATTCGGCTACCTCTCGAAGCAGATACATAAGCTGAAGAGAGGTAAGAGCATCAACGTATATGATTTGGTGAAAAGGGCAGGGAAGATGGCGGAGCACCCGATTTCACGTCTGATGGAGCTGGTGGTGGAGAACGACCTGACGAGGGAGACCTGGAACTTCCTCTACGAGGAGAGGGTTCGCAGGGTGAAGAGGTCGCTCCTAGATAAGCTGCTCCTCATCCCAGGGGAATTCAGATCGACGGTGGAGAGGGAGGAGAACATAAGGCTCTATGAACCCCAGGCTGAGAGGCTGAGCCAATTGGTGGCGAGGAGGATGAGGGAAAAGCCAGCGATACACGAGATCATCCAGAGGGAGTGCGCCGAGGCCTTAGAGGACTTAACCTATGTCCCATCCGAAGACTGGTATTAGGCTGACGGAGAGAATCCTGAGACATATAGACCTAGGGGAGGCTGTAGGCGTCATCCTCTTCGGCTCCACAGCTCACTCCAAGGCTGACAGGCTCAGCGACATAGACATCGCCATCTTCTGGAACCGAAACCTAAATGTCTATCGTGAAGTCGACATCGACGGCGTAAGGGCGGAGCTCCTCTGGTATCCGATGAAACCTCTCCAGGAGCTCCTCAAGGATGGAAAGCTGAGGGATAGGAGAGACACATGGATCAAAGCCTGCCTCTGGCTCAACATCCTCAGAGGCGGAGTGATACTCCACGACAGGGAGGGGTTGATGGAGGAGTATAGGGAGAAAGCCCTCAGATGGAGGTGGAGTAGACGGGAGCTGAAGCTCACCCATGGAGGCGTGGAGGGGGACCTGGAGATGGCTGAGAGACTCCTAGAGGAGGGAGATAACCTGAAGGCTTCCCTCTGCCTCCGAGACGCCTTAAACCTCCTAACAGTCTATAGGCTGATGTCGAGGGGCGACATCCCCAGCTTTAGACCAAAGGAGCTCTACAGGGCCGCTGAGGAGATGGGAGAAAGCTACCTCCAGACCTATCGAGAGGCGATGGGCCTGAATGGAGAGACGTCGACGGAGGAGGCCCTAAACCTCTGCGCCGAGATACACTCCAGATTCAGGGCCTGGAGCCCAACAACGGAGAGAGCCTTCAGGGAAGTCTTGAAGGCCACTGCCAGGGGGAGCGCCGATCTAGCCCTCTTATCAGCTAGGCATTACGCCCTCAAAGCCCTCATGGAAGCCCTAGAGCGGAGGGATAGGAGGACACGGGTGAATTACTTCTACTCCGACACCCATCTCAAGCTGTTAGAGAAGGCAAGGAGATTCGAGGATGAAATCCTCACACGATATCTGAGGCTTCAAAGCCTTGGGAGACTCCTCAAGGCGGGGGAGCTTAAGAGAATGATCTCCGTTATAAGTGGTAGCTACTTATAACGGCTCACCGCTTTAGGCTCTGGAGATAGTCGACGATCCTCTCGTGTATGGGTATGCCCGTCGCCTCCATGAGGGCTGTGAAGCCTGGATAGCAGTTGGCCTCCAGGATGTAGGCCCTGCCATCGAGGCCTGGGAGGATGTCGATGCCGGCGATCTTGAGGCCCACAGCCTCAGCAACCTCCATAGCCAGCTCATCGTAGATCGGCTCCGTGAAGGCCTCAGCCCTAGCACCGAGGCTGACGTTATACCTGAAGTCCCCTGGGTTAGACCGCTTCTCGCGGCCTACCACCTCGCCGTCGATGATGAAGCATCGGATGTCATATCCCCTGTTGGGTATGTATTCCTGGAGGTAGAAGACGCCCTGGCCATGCACCCTATTATACCAGGTGAGGAATTGAAGCAGGTCTCTGCGGCTTCGGATCCTATCCAGCATGACGACACCTACGCCTCTACCCCTACAGAGGGGTTTGAGGACGACGTTTCTCCCAGAGTCTAGGAGACGGGCTGCGAACTCATAGGCCATCTCCACATTCTCGGTGATCAGCGTCTCGGGATGAGGCAGCCCAAGGGATCTGAGCTTGAGGGTTAGATGCCCCTTCGAGTAGTTCAGTATGCTCTCAACGGGGTTGACGACGACGCCCATCTCATCGAAGACTCTGAGGATCTGAAGACGATGGAGGAGCTCCAGGGCTGAAACCCTGTTTAGGATGTTGCTTCCAATATAATAGACATCAGACTCCAACTCCTGGGTTGGAGGTAGACTGACATCCCATGGCGCGAGTATCCTGGTCTCTATGCCCCTCCGCCTCGCCTCCCCAGCTATCAGCCTAGCCTCGGGGAGGGCTGGCTCATCGGTGAAGATGGTGAGCTTCAACTCATCCCAGCTCGACTAGATAAGCCGCACCTATAAATCCTCCCGAGGAGGGGAGGCCTCTTATAGGCCTCTAAGCTCACTGATGTTGATGACCCTCAGAGAGGCAGCCCTCATCATCCTCATCCTCTTAGGCTTCTCCCTCCGCCTCACCGATGGAGGCGGAATCCCCATCAGCGTCGCGGCTCTGATCCTCGGCCTACTACTCGTCTTCCTATCCAGCGATCCCGTCGTCGAGGGATTCAAGGGGCTAAGCCTCCACACCGGCCTATCGGAGTATATAACCGGCATCGTCTCAAGTCTAGCATCAAACCTGCCGGAGGCAGTGTTAGCCGTCTTCATGGCCCTCTCACCGCATCTTAGGGAGGTGGCGGTCTTGACGGTTATGCTCGCCTCAGCCTTCAACGGCCTACTCCTGGGACTGCTCATCATCATGCTCACCTTGGAGGGTGGAAGGATAGTGATCCCGAGGAGGGAGATGGAGCATGAGGTGGAGGTTATGCGCATAACCGTCGCCTTCACCCTCCTCATCTTCGGAGCAGGCGTCATCATCAACCTCTTCCACGGCGAGCCACATCTCCCAAGGGAGGTGCCCCCCTTCCTCCTCCTCGCCTATCTCAGCTATCTCTACTTCATAGGCCGAGGAGCCAGGAGGGATGAGGGCGCTAAGGCTGAGAGTGGCTGGATAAGGATGCTCATCCTAGGCCTAATCGGCATAATCCTCAGCGGGGAGCTTATATCCAGCTCCCTGGAGCTCCTCGTCGAACGCTTCAGGATTCACATCGTCATCGCGGCCACCCTGATAGGCTTCGCTGGGAGCATACCTGAGCATGGCCTAGCCCTCCTCGGAGCCAGGAGAGGGCACGTCGAGCTTGGAGTCTCAAATCTCCTCTCAGGCATAGTTCAAAGCATCATGCTCATCTTCCCCCTCCTATCCATCCTCATCCCCATAGAGCTTGACGGCTACGTCCTCTACCAGCTCCTAGCCATCTCGACGACGCTTTGGATGGTGAAGAAGGCCATCGTCGACGATGGATGCTTCACCCTTGACGAGGGCGTCTCAATACTTCTAGCCCATCTACTAGGCATAGTTCTCTTCGACGAGTTGAGCAGATTGATCTAATGCCCCCCATTCAACAGGAGGGCTATGAGGGCTACGGCCACTCCAGCGGCCACCATCTTAAGCCCAGAGTAGATGAGGTTCTCACCGCTGACCCTTCCAAGATAGACGCCTAGGAGGAAGAGGGTGAGCAGCGACGAAGCGATGGAGGATGGAAAGGCGATGCCTGGAGGTAGCAAACCATAGAGGGAGAGGGCGAAGGGTATCAACGATGGAACCGAGGCGAGGAAGGGAGCCGCCCCATCTACGAGGGCCGCGAAGAGGGAGATATACCTCGAAGCCTCACCGTGGATCGTGTTCTTCAAATCGATGAGCATCGCCCCCTCCAGGTCGTTTAGGTCTCTCTCACGCTCAGCCCTCTCAGCGAGATAGGTTCCTGAAAAGCCTGATACCGCCATGGCGAAGCCACTCATGAGGATGACTCCAAGTATAGGCGCGGGTTCCTTGAGGCCGGTGATGTAAGCTCCCATGACGACGCCGAGGCTCGTCATAGCCCCGTCAAAGGCGTTCACAGCGAAGTATCTACGCAATATGCCCTGAGCCCTGGTAACCCGAATATACTCCCCTACGTCACCCATCCACTCGGAGAGCCAGAGCCTCAACCTCCTTAGCCTACTTTCACCTTCCCCCTCCGAGCTCATAGAAGCCCTCAAATACCACTGCACTCCTCCTTACGAGAAGTCTGGGAGTTTTCTCCCATAGGGTCGGCACTCAATTTTAGTGGGGAACCCGGGGATAATTAAACTTTATGAATCTAATGTAGAAGGATAATTGAGGGATGCGTCCCTCGGAGGTCTATGAAGGGTTTGAAGTCTCCCAGGGTTAGATATCTAGTTTTAGATGTCCTAAAGCCCCATGCACCCCCCCTCCCAGAGTTCGCCGCCTACCTGGCGGAGCTGAGGGGGGTTACAAAAGTAGATGTGAGCCTAGTGGAGATGGATGAGAGAACCGAGAGCCTGAGGGTTGTCCTACATGGCGTCGAGATAGACTTCGAGGAGCTCAAGGCTCACATGGAGAGGCAGGGAGCCGTCATCCACAGCGTGGATCAAGTCATCGTCGAGAAAGATTGAAGCCATGAAGCCTCCTAGATTCAGGCCGCCGATCCAGCCCTTCATAGAGGCTGAGACAGCCTATGAGGCGGCGGATTACATCATCCTCGGCGCCCCCATTGACGAGACGGCCTCCTATAGAAGGGGAGCCAGATTCGCGCCTCAAGCTATAAGGCGGGAGAGCATACACCTCGAAACCTACAGCCCAAGAACAGGCCTCTTCCTCGAAGACCTAAAGGTGGCCGATGTAGGCGACGTGGAGATGGAGACTCAAAGCCTCGTGGAGAATCTAAGCCTGATAGAGGAGGCCATAAGGAGAATCAAAGAGGATGGGAAGACTCCAATAATGCTTGGAGGGGAGCACACCGTCACCCTCGCAGCCCTCAGAGCCTTAAAGCCTCAGGTGGTCGTCAGCCTCGACGCCCACCTCGACCTACGGGACACCCTCCTCGGCCTCAGGCTTTCACATGGAACCTTCATGCGTAGAGCCATCGAGGAGTTGGAGCACCGCCTCCTGGTGCTGGGATGTAGAGCCATATCGAGGGAGGAGCTCCAATATGCGGAGGAGCGTTCCGAGAGGGTGAGATGGATCGGAGCCTCTAAGGGCCTAGAGGAGGTATTGAGAACCCTAAGGGAGTGGATGGAGGAGGCGTCAAGGGTTTACGTCACCATAGATATGGATGTCTTAGACCCCTCTGAGGCTCCAGCTGTTGGAAATCCAGCTCCAGAGGGATGGAGCACGTCGACTCTCCTAGACCTATTGGCTGAGATCCTTGATCACCGAGTTGTGGGCGTCGACGTCGTGGAGGTAGCCCCCCACTACGACTCCGGTGGAACAAGCCTCTTAGCCGCCTACATCGTCCTGGAGCTCCTCTGCCTACTGGAGAGGGGGAGACAGGCCTATTAGTGGGGAAGCCCTCAGTAGTAGGGGTGAGAGGTATAGAGGTGAAGGGGAGGATAGCCCCCGAAAACATGCCAACCTGCTACCTACTCTCAGCGGGCTACGATGGAGAAGCGGAGAAGGCCTTCCTCCGCCTCTATGAGCCGAGGGAGCAGCGCATCTACCTCTGGTATGACAACACGGGGCATCTCCCCTACTGCATATCCAAGAAGCCGAAGGAGGAGCTGGAGCGAATCGAGGAGCTGGTGAAACATCCAGGCTTCCTACGATTGGAAGAGATCAAGCGATACGACGCCCTGAGAGATGAGTGGATAAAGGTGACTAAGGTTGTAGCCTCAAACCCCCTCGCCATAGGAGGGCAGGGCAAGAACGATATCAGGCATATACTCGGCGAGAGCTGGGAGAGCCACATAAGGTATTACCAGAACTACATCTATGATAATGCCCTCATCCCTGGAATGCCCTACAGGATCGTGGACGGTAAACTCGTCGAGGATTATAGGCTGTCGGAGGATGTTAAACATCGATTGGGGGAACTCCTCAACGAGGTTGAACCCGAATTCAGGGAGAAGATGCTTGAATGGGTTAGGCTGCTGGAGTGCCCCGTCCCCAAGATTAGGAGGGCTGCCATAGACATAGAGGTTGGAGGAGCCGTCGCCGAGAGGGTTCCAAACCCAGAGAAGGCTGAGGATCCCATCATAGCCGTCTCCATAGTCTCCAGCGACGGGGTGAGGAGGGTTCTCCTACGGGGTGAGAGGAGGGGTAGATTGGAGGTGGATGGAGCTGAGGTCGAGCTGATGCCGGAGGAGGAGCTCATCCGTGAGGCCTTCAAGGTGCTGGATGACTACCCCATCATCCTCACCTTCAACGGCGACGACTTCGACCTGAGATACCTAAGGAACAGGGCTAAGAGGCTTGGCTTCCCAAGGGAGGCGATACCAATATCGATAGGCAGACGATTCGCATCCCTCCGCTATGGACTCCACATCGACCTATACAGATTCTTCCAGAACAAATCCATCCAAGTCTACGCCTTCGGAGACCGATACAGGGAGAACACCCTCGACGAGGTGGCCTCAACAATCCTCGGCAAGGGCAAAATAGAGGTCACGGAGATCTCAAAGCTCACTGAGCGAGAGCTGGCCAGATACTGTCTAAGGGATGCGGAGCTAACCTATGAGCTGACAGCCTTCAACGACGACCTCGTCATGAGATTGATGGTTCTCCTAAGCCGCATCAGCAAGATGACCCTTGAGGACGTCACCAGGCAGGGCGTCAGCCGATGGATACTAACCCTCCTCGAATATGAGCATCGACGCAGGGGATGGCTGATACCGAACGTTGAGGACATAATAGAGGTTAAAGGCGTAACGGCGACGAAGGCCATAATAAAGGGGAAGAAGTATCTCGGAGCCATAGTCACGGCGCCGAAGCCTGGAGTCCACTTCGACGTAACCGTCCTCGACTTCGCATCGCTCTACCCCTCAGCCATAAGGAATTGGAACCTCAGCTATGAGACCATCCTCTGCCCCCACAAGGAGTGCCGAGACAACCTCATACCAGGGACGCCGCACTGGGTCTGCACTAAGCGCCGTGGGATGATGAGCCTCATCATCGGAAGCCTCCGAGACCTCAGGGTGCGATGGTATAAGCCGCTGTCCAAGAACCCTGAGATACCGGAGGAGGAGAGGGCCTACTACAACGTCGTCCAGAGCGCATTGAAAGTCTTCCTAAACGCCGCCTATGGAGTCTTCGGCTCCGAGGCCTTCCCCCTATACTGTCCTCCGCTGGCTGAGAGCACCGCAGCCATAGGCCGCTATGCGATGGTTAGCGCCGTCGAGGCCGCCAGGAAGCTGGGCATAGAAGTCGTCTACGGCGACACGGACAGCGTCTTCCTCGAGCATCCCTCAAAGCATCAGATCGAGAGCCTCATAAAGTGGGCTGACGAGGAGCTGGGCATAGAGCTCGACGTCGATAAGGTCTATCGATACGTCATCTTCTCCAGGAGGAAGAAGAATTACCTAGGCGTCTACCCCGATGGAAGCGTCGATATTAAGGGGTTGACCGGTAAGAAGAGGCATATTCCGCCGCTGTTGAAGAGGGCCTTCCAGGAGCTAACTCGAATCCTCGGGAGGGTTGAACGGCCTGAGGATATGGAGGAGGCGAAGGAGGAGATCAAGAAGCTCGTCCAATCGGTGTATAGAAGGTTGAGGGAGAGGGAGTTCGAGCTCGATGAGGTCGCCTTCAGGGTGATGCTAGGCCGTAAGCTTAAGAGCTATGAGACCAGCCCCCAGCACGTCAAGGCGGCTAGGATGCTACAGGAGAAGGGCGTAGAGCTTGGAGCCGGTGACATCATAAGCTACGTCGTCACCAGGGGAGGCGTCAAGCCGGTTCAGCTGGCATCTAAACGCGACGTGGATGTCGACAAATACATCGAGTATCTCGAATCGATGTTCGAGCAGCTCCTGGAGGCGTTGGGCATAGACTTCGACGAGCTTGTGGGCCGACCACGGGCGACAACCCTCGACAGCTTCCTCAGGGGTGGGTGAAGCCTTTATAAATCGTCCACAGGGTAGGTTTAGTGGTTAGGGATGCCCCTCGTAGATATAGCGTCGATACTCGACGGTGAACACGACGGTGAGGAGGTCACCATCAGGGGCTGGATGTATAACCATCGAAGCAGCGGCGGAATCCAGTTCCTGATGGTGAGGGATGGAAGCGGCGTAATCCAGTGCACCCTGCCGAGGGATAGGGTGCCTGAGGAGACCTATAAACGAGTGGAGAAGCTCCCCCTCGAATCCGTCGTGGAGCTACGGGGCGTCGTGAAGGTTGATGAGCGAGCCCCAAATGGGAGGGAGCTCTCCATCACGGAGGTCGTAAATCTCTGGGAGGCTCAGCCTGGATATCCGATCACGAGGAAGAGGCATGGAGTCGAATTCCTCCTAGATCACAGGCATCTCTACATCCGAGACCCGAAGATGCAGGCCATCCTCCGGATCAGGTCTAAGGTTTTGGAGGCGGCGAGGGACTGGCTGAGGGAGCATGGCTACACGGAGACCCATTCGCCGAGCTTCATAACAGCCGCCTGCGAGGGCGGTGCAACCCTCTTCAGCGTCGACTACTTCGGCAGGAAGGATGTCTACCTAACCCAGAGCTGGCAGCTATATGCTGAGGCCCTCATCTACACGCTGGGCAAGATCTACACCATCGCCCCAAGCTTTAGAGCTGAGAAGAGTAGAACCAGGAGGCATCTCGCAGAGTATTGGCACCTCGAAGTCGAGGAGCCATGGACGGACCTATGGGGCATAATGAAGGTCGGCGACGAACTCGTAACCCACATCTGCCACAGGGTGGCGGAGGAGATGCCACGGGAGCTTAAAAGCCTCGGCCGCGACCCAAAGGAGCTCCTAAGACTTGAGCCACCCTATCCAAGAATCACCTATGATGAGGCCCTCGAGATCCTGCGTAAGGATGGTATAGAGCTGGAGTGGGGGGACGACTTCGGCTGGAGGGAGGAGGAGCCGCTGACACGGCATTTCGACACACCCTTCTGGGTGACCCACTTCCCCATCGGCGTTAAGGCCTTCTACCATAAGCCGGATCCGAAGAGGCCTGAGGTGACCCTCTCGGCTGACATGCTGGCCCCAGAGGGCTACGGCGAGATTATAGGGGGAGGACAGCGCATCGACGACTATGATGAGCTCCTCACCCGCATCGTCGAGGAGGGGTTAAACCCCGAGGACTACAGCTGGTATCTCGACCTTAGAAAGTGGGGTTCAGTCCCCCACAGCGGCTTCGGCCTCGGCGTCGAGAGGCTCATCATGTGGATATGCCACCTAGACCACATCAGGGATGCCATACCCTTCCCAAGAGATGTGAGAAGGGTCTTCCCCTAACTCCTCAGGAGATCGAAGGCGACTCCCTCCATCCATAGGGTTGCCGATAGAGCCGATAGGGCTTCAGGTATAGCTGGACTACTCCAGGGAAAAAGCCATACGCCTAGGGCTATGGTGGCCGCCGCTGCGGAGAGAAGCGCCCTCTCCCTAGAGTTCTCTAAGACTGCGGCGGCGTATAGGTAGATGGTGAGGGGTAGAGTGAGGAAGAAGGCGACGGAGACATAGTAGTGCAAACAGCCATAGGACTCTGGGAAGAAACCTATCGAGGAGAGGAATACCGCGGAGAGGAGTAGGAGGAGGGCTGACAGCCTCTCCAATCCGTCTTCGGAGGCGGTGTATAGGGCGATGGGGAGGGGGATTAGCATCAGCCCTGATGCGATGAGGCCAAAGTTGAAGATGGCCGCAGCCTCTCCAACCCCGAGGTCGCTGAGGGCGTTCCCCGTCCAGCTGAACCAGGGTGAGAGCGTTATGGCTGTGAAGATGGAGGTAAAGGCGACTATGGGAGCTGAAATGCCTAGTAGCGCCGCAGCTTTAATCCACCCTCGGGTCAATCCTCCCCCTCCACGTCGATCCTCAACCCCATGGATCTCAAGGCCTTCAAGGCTCCAGACTTGATGAGCAGCTTTACGAGGAGGTAGCCCAGCACCCCGACGGCGACGAGGCTGCTGAGGGTGATGCTCAAAACCATGCCTGCCCAGAGGGGGAGGGCGACGGCTAACAAGCCTGGAGGGGGGAAGTAGAGCCAGAGGTAGCCTCCAACCACTAGGCCGATGATCAGCGATGCCAGAACACAGCCGGAGAGAAGTCTACGCCTAAAATAGTAGATGACCCATGCAGCCAGGAGATTGGCGAGGGGGCCGAGGAGGACGTCGAGGACGCCCAGCATATAGTAGGCATTACCCACCAGGCAGCCAAGGGTGACGCCGACTATGCCAGGCCAGCCTAGTAGGGCTGAGAGGGGTATGAGACAGTCGGCCACCCGAAGCTGAACAGGGCCAAAGGAGATGGGAGCCAAAACGATGACTAAGGCGGCGTAGAGCGCCGCCACCACCGCCGAGACTCCAATACCCTTCACATCCATGTCGACTCCCCCTTTCAGGTGGAGGCATCCATAAGGAGGGTGGCGCCGGGGGTGGGATTTGAACCCACGCGGCCCGATGGGCCACAGGCTTAGCAGGCCTGCTCCCTACCAGACTAGGAGACCCCGGCGGAGGACTATGTGGATGTGCCTCCCCCTGGGCCTATGGGCCGTGAATCTAAGGGGTGTAAGCCGTATTAAGCTTTCGCAGCTAGGGGGTTATCGCAACCTTCAGCCCTCTCCGCTGCTCTGCATATCTCAGGGCCTCCGAAGCCTCCTCCACCTTGAATCGATCCGTGATAAGCTCCTTAAGTGGGAGCTCCCTCATCCCCATCTCCAGGGCCTTGAGAGCCTTCCGGAACTGCGCTGGGGGGTAGGCCCAGCAGCCCAGGATGTCAATATCCTTCCAGCAGATGATGTGAGGCCTTATCTCTACGCCGCCGGGGTCTGTGAAGTGTCCCACCTCTATGAAGCGGCCTCCACGCCTCGTCATGGCTATACCCTCAGGGAAGGCCGCGGGGACGCCGGCGCATTCGATGACCACGTCGGCTCCCACACCGCCGGTCAGCCTCTCAACCTCGGCCACCCGCTCCTCCAAAGTCCTGTAGGCCTTTAGGTCTATAGTGTGATCAGCACCCATCCGCTCAGCCATCCTAAGCCTATGGTCGAGGGCGTCGATGGCTATGATCTTTCCAGCCCCCATCAACCTCGCCGCCGCGACGCAGAGCAGCCCGATAGGGCCGACGCCCTGAACTACGACCGTTGAGCCTAAGCTGAAGCCCTCATCGGAGGTTGGGAAACCCGGCTCGAAGGCCCTCTCCAACGCCCTCGTTGAGACGGCCATAGGCTCAGTCAGCACCGCCACCTCTGGAGGCATCCCCTCCGGCACCCTATAGACCCACCAATGCCCCGCATCCACGTAGACGTATTCAGACCAGCCTCCATAGAGGTGTGGCGGCTCACGGCAGCTCATGTTGACTCCCAGAACCCTCCGATTCTGGCAGAGCGTCGGCCTCTGAGGCGTGAAGCGGCAGTGGTAACAGGTGCCGCAGAAGGCGTTAGTTCCGGGGACAACGGTGATTAGGTCTCCCTCAGAGAGCTCATGGCCTAAAACCTCTAGGCCCCTCGCCTCATCGTCGATCTCCTCTATTCTGCCGACGAACTCATGGCCGGGTATTATCGGCAGTGGAACCCGCAGTCGGCCGTGGTATAGGTGGATGTCGGTGCCACAGATCCCGCAGAGCTCCACCCTCATCAATAGGGCCTTTGAGCCTATCTCAGGCCTGGGGAAATCCTCCACCTCAAGTCTCCCAACGGCCTTGAGAACAGCAGCCTTAACCATCATGATGGGATAGGCCGTCGACCCTATACCTCTTTCGATAAACCAGAAAATTTATATGGATTTTAAGCCGTTGAAGCCGCTGCCGGGTGTCGGGGATGAGAGGTGGTCTAGAAACAGGTTGAGGTTTACGCCCCAGCCTCCATAGCAAATCTAGGCCCCGGCTTCGACATCTTCGCCCTGGCCCTGGAGGGCCTCGGCGACGTTCTGAGGGTAGAGCTGAGGGAGAAGCCGGGAATATCGATATCGGTGAGAGGCGTAGACGCGGAGTCTATTCCCAGAGACCCAAGAGTTAACAGTGCGGGGGCGGTGCTGAGGCACTTAGCGAGGCGGCTTCGATTAACCTACGGCTTCAACGTGGAGATAGAGAAGGGGATTCCCCCGGGGAAGGGGCTAGGCTCCTCGGGGGCATCGGCCGCTGCGGCTGCCTATGCGGCTCTTAGACTTCTAGGCTTAAGGCTTCCAATTAGGGAGTTGGTGAGGCTCGCAGCCCTCGGGGAGGAGGCGGTCTCCGGAAGCCCCCATGCCGACAACGTATCCGCATCCCTGCTCGGCGGCTTCACCATCGTCTCTGGAGACTACAGAGTTCTGAGGCTTGATCCGCCGGAGGTGGAGATCACAATCGCCGTTCCGGAGGTGCATTATGAGAGTAAGACGAAGCTGGCTCGGGAGCTCCTCCCAAGGGAGGTGGAGCTGGAGAGGGCAGTCGCGAATCTAGCCTACGCCTCCAAGATGGCTGCGGCCGCCGCCCTCGGCGATGCGAGGCTCTTCGCCGAGAGCATCTGCGATAGACTCATCGAACCCCATAGGGCGAGGATGATCCCAAACTTCCACGGCGTTAAGAAGGCGGCCCTGGAGGCCGGCGCCTTGGGATGCTCCATAGCGGGGGGAGGGCCATCGGTCTTCGCCGTCGGCGGCGACTCCAGGGAGGTGGGGAGGGCGATGGCCAATGCCTTTAAGGAGGCGGGGGTTGAATGCATCCTATATTATACTAAGCCTAGCTGTGCTGGGGTGAGGATGCTAGATGAGCTCCAGGTTTAGATGCGGCCTCTGTGGCAGGAGCTACCCATTAGGCAGGAGGATTAGATGTGGCTGTGGAGGCCTATTAGAGGTGGAGCATGAATTTCCCGAGGATCTCGATGCCTCCATCTTCGATGGGAGGCTAGGCGCCAGGAATCCACCCTACAACAGCGGCGTCTGGAGATTCAAGGAGCTGATCCACCCCACCATCGATGAGCGATACATCCTCTCAAGGGGCGAGGGAAACACAGGTCTCTATGGGCATAGGAGGCTCTCAGCCTACGTAGGCCTGGAGGGTATATGGGTGAAGCATGAGGGGGAGAACCCAACGGGAAGCTTCAAGGATCGAGGTATGACCGTCGGCATCTCCGAGGCTAGACGTCTAGGGGTGGATGCCGTAATCTGCGCCTCCACGGGGAACACCTCCGCCTCCCTCGCAGCCTACGCTGCTCAGGCTGAGCTGCAATGTATAGTCCTCCTACCGGAGGGGGGAGTAGCCTATGGGAAGCTGGCTCAGGCCATCGCCTATGGAGCCAAAGTCGTGGAGGTGGAGGGGGGCTTCGACGCTGCCATGCATCTATTGGAGGAGGCCGTTGAGGCCCTCGGCCTCTACCCCCTAAACTCCATAAATCCCTGGAGGCTGGAAGGGCAGAAGACCATAATCCTGGAGCTCCTACAGCAGAGGGATTGGAGGCCTCCGGATTGGATCATACTACCCGCGGGGAATCTAGGGAACACCTCCGCCTTCGGCAAGGCACTGAGGGAGCTGTGGGAGCTGGATCTCATCGATGAGATACCCCGCCTCGCGGCGATACAGGCGGAGGGCGCCAACCCCTTCTATAGGCTCTGGCGGGAGGGGGGAGAGCTGAAGCCGGTGGAGAAGCCATGGACTATAGCCTCTGCGATTAGAATTGGAAGACCTGTGAACTGGAGGAGAGCGCTTAAGGCTATTAAATGGACAGACGGCGTAGTGGAGCAGGTGTCGGATCAGGAGATCATGGACGCCAAGGCGATGGTGGATCGCTGTGGAATAGGCTGTGAGCCAGCCTCAGCGGCCAGCGTCGCCGGAGCCAGGAAGCTGGTGGAGATGGGCGTCATAGACCCTGGGGAGGAGATTGTCTGCATCCTCACTGGAAACCTCCTCAAAGATCCAGAGCTGACAGTCAAGTATCATAGGGGGGAGATAGAGGGTGTGGAGCCGCATCTAGCTAATAGGGTTATGAGGATAGAGCCGAGGATCGAGGAGTTGGAGAAGACGCTCTCATCCCCTCCCTTAAGGGGAGAAAAAGGTTAGCTTTCCTCGGCGAAGTAGGGTAGTATCCGCTCCCTAAAGAGACGCTCAGTCTCCTCGAATCTCGCCGTCATCAGCGTCAGGGCCAGCAGCTTCACCCCCGCCCTCTTAAACTCCTCTATCTGCTCTATCGCCTCATCAGGGCTTCCAACTATCGCGGCCCTCTCGACGATCTCGCTGGGAATCCGCCTCGCCACCTCCCTAATCCTCGCCATATGATCATCGGTGAAGGTTGACGACCAGATCATCTCACCCATCCTCGCCAACTCCGGATAGCCCAGCGCCTCTAGAAGACGCGGCCTCAAGGCGAGGGCGATTCGATTACCTGGCTCAGCCACCCTCCTAGCCTCATCACCATCTTCGAGGACGACGGCTCGGATGTTAAGCCCGAGATCGATCTCGTCGAGGCTCCTACCGGCGGCGCGGCATCCAGCCTCGATCTCCTTCAGGTCAGCCCTATAGGTCTCAGGGGTGTAGAGCCAGGGCATCCAGCCGTCGCAGGCCTCCCCGACGAAGCGCCTCACCCGCCTACCCATGCCGCCGACGTAGATCGGGGGATGAGGCCTCTGAAGGGGCTTAATGATAGGGGGCGCATCCCTCAACTCCAAGGTTTCACCCTTATAGGTGACCGGCTCATCGCTCGTCCAAAGCCTCCTAATCAACTCAACGGACTCCCTCAACCTCGTGAAGGGCTTGGAGAAGTCTATCTCAGCTATGGGATCGACGTTGAAGGCCTCACCGGCCCCCAGGCCTAGGGCGACCCTTCCCCCCGAGAGGTGATCCATGGTGCTGAAGGCCTGGGCAACCATAACGGGGTGACGTCTAAGACATTCGGAGACGACGGGCATGAGGGTTACATGCCTAGTCCTAACGGCTATGGCTGCCAGAACCGTGAAGGCGTCGAAGGGCGGCGGCTCACCATATCCAGGTCTATGGAAGGTGTGATCCGGAACGCTGACAACGGGGAATCCATCCTTCTCAGCCCTCACGGCATACTCAACCGTCTTCACAGGGTCTCCATAGAAGCAGATGTCACATCCAATCCTGAAGGGAGACCTCCACCGAAACATCTAGATAAAATAAGGGAGAGAAACCTTGAATCATTCGATCAAGGTGGGTGGGAGATGGGTTTAACAGTCTGCCCGAGATGTGGATACACCTCGGAGGAGCCTATGGACTTCTGCCATGAATGCCGGCTGAACCTCAATCCAGGGTATGAGGTTGACTCCTCCATCTACGAGCATCCAGATGATCGGAAGGCCCTATCGGCTGTGAAGAAGATGAAGCCCCTCAACATCGCCGTCAGGCTCTTCCTGGACAAGCTGGGAACTCCCTGGATAGATGCACAGTTCCTCGGCGGAGCAGTGAGAGTCGGCCCAAGGCAGTTCCCAGACCTATATAGGATGGTGGTTAAGGCGGGGAAGATACTGGCGGTTAAGGAGCTTCCGAAGACCTATGTGGTCTATAGCCCCGTGATGAACGCCTTCACCCTGGGGACTAATGAGGAGCCTGTGATGGTTCTCCACTCAGCCATCGTCGATGAGATGGATGAGGATGAGTTGATGATGGTCATCGGCCATGAGATGGGGCATGTGAAGAGCAATCACGTCCTCTATCACACCGTTCTCGTCGCCCTTAGACAGGCGGCCTCCACCTTCCTCGCAGGGCCTACAGCCCTACTACTGAGGGGATTGGACATCGCGCTGCTAACATGGTTTAGGAAGTCGGAGTATACAGCCGATAGGGCGGGTCTCCTCGTCTGCGGAGACCTCGACGCCGCGAGGAGGGCGATGATAAAGCTATGCCTCGGCTCCAAGAAACTCTTCGACTCCCTCAACCTCGATGAGTATATGAGGCAGCTGGAGGAGCTGGACGAGGAGAAGATTGGGAAGTGGAGTGAACTCTTGATGACTCACCCCTTCGGCATCAGGAGGGTTAAAAACCTGGAGGAGTTCTACAACTCCGACATCTATGAGAAACTGAGGGGCAGAGCCGAGAGCTTCCTAGCTGGAAAGCCGGTTCCGGAGATGGCTGTGGGCCTGGCGACATGCCCAAACTGCGGTGCAACGGTGGCGCCGACGGATAGATTCTGCTCCAACTGCGGCTACAGGCTTAGATAACATCCCCTCCCCTTTTCCCACCGACCAACTTAAGTTGCCCTCGGCCATCTTTCTTAAGATGGAAAAGGCGAAGGAGATAGCCTGGAATTGGATCGATGAAAACAAGGGCCGCCTAATAGAGGTCTGCGACAAGATATGGAGTTACGCCGAGCTTGGATTACTGGAGTATAAATCCTCTAAATTGCTGGCCGACCTCCTCCGTGAACATGGCTTCAAAGTTGAGATGGGAGTTGCGGGGATGCCAACGGCCTTCGTAGCCACATGGGGCGAGGGAAAACCGGTCATAGGAATCATGGGCGAGTTCGATGCGCTGCCTGGACTGTCACAGAAGCCGGTTCCCTATAGGGAGCCCATCGAGGAGGGAGCTCCGGGACATGGCTGTGGACACAATATCCATGGAACCTCCGGAGCCGCTGGGGCGATAGCGCTGAAGGTGGCGATGGAGCAGCTCGGCCTCAAGGGGACGGTGAAATTCTTCGGCACACCGGCGGAGGAGAACTATAGCGGAAAGGTCTACATGGTGAGGGAGGGCCTCTTCAGGGATGTCGACATCGTCCTCAGCCATCATCCAAGCCAGCTGAACACCGCTGGCCTGAGCAGCTGCAACGCCATCACATCGGTCAAGTTCCACTTCTACGGTAAGTCAAGCCACGCCGCCGGCTCTCCGGAGATGGGGAGGAGCGCCCTCGATGCGGTAGAGCTGATGAACATAGGCGTCAACTATCTCAGGGAGCATGTAATCGATAAGGCGAGGATACACTACATCATCGAGTTCGGCGGAACCCAGCCGAACATCGTTCCGGATTACGCCAGGAGCTGGTATTACATCAGGGCGCCGGAGTGGGATCAGGTGGAGGCCATCTATAAGAGGATCCTGAAAATCGCTGAGGGCGCAGCTCTGATGACGGAGACTGAGATGAAGGTTGAGGTTCTCGGGGGATCCTACAACCTGCTGCCTAATAAGGTGTTGAGCGAGGTGGTCATCAAGAATATGCGGGAGATCGGGGCGCCTGAGTACACCGATGAGGAGCTGGAGTTCGCGGCGAAGATCGCCGAGACGATACCGAAGGAGGAGAAGAT
The DNA here is from genome assembly GCA_937898665.1 of Candidatus Bathyarchaeota archaeon. Lineage (GTDB taxonomy): Archaea > Thermoproteota > Bathyarchaeia > TCS64 > B23 > B23. The sequence continues at coordinate 23,786 of CALEIY010000141.1, forward strand.
AGGGATGCTGCGAAGGATCGAGCTGCCGAATTGGGAGCGGTATGTGGACGTCAACCTCGTCAGGGACATCTTCGACCCCTGGGATGAGGGGAAGGTCTATCCAGCTTCGACGGATGTCGCCGACGTCAGCTGGCAGGCTCCCACGATGGAGTTCAGCACTACAGCCTTCGTCCTCGGCTCCCCAGGGCATTCATGGCAGAACGTCGCCTGCGCCGGTATGAGCATAGGCCACAAGTCGATGCTCTTCGCAGCTAAGGTCATAGCGGGCGCAGCCATAGACTTCCTCACGAATCCGGAGCTCCTGAAGAGGGCTTGGGATGAGTTCAAGAGGCGGAGGGCGGGGAGAACCTACAAGTCTCCTCTACCACCTGACTTGAAGCCTCCACTGGAGGTTGCAAAGGCGACGGCTGAGGCGGCCCTGCGGAGGAGATAGTGTCCTCCTTTTTCCTCGCTTTTTAGGCCTTCTTCTTCAGGGTTATCGCTATGGTGGAAACCCCTCGGCTTCCACCCTCTGGGGTGGAGACCTGCTCGGAGCCGATCTCGATGCCTGAGACCTCGACGTCCTCTAAGAAGCTCCTCCTAGAGAGCTCCGCGACGTCCACAGCCTTTGAGATGGCTCGGCCACGGGCCTTGAGGGTTACGGCCTCCGCCCCAAGGTCGTTGAAGGCCCTTATCACGGCGAGGACATAGCTCATCACGGGCTTCCTGCCGATGTAGATAGCGCTCTCCTCGGACATGACGCACAATAGGAGGCCCTAACATCTTTAAAAGGTTTGGGATTAACGCCTCCGCCTCCTCCTACCCGTCTCAGGCTTTGATCGCCTCAGAGCCTTATCCAGCCTCTCAGCCAGCTCATCGAAGACCCTCAGTAGATCCCATCCCGACGCCTCGGCGGATATGCTTTCGCTCAGCCCCATAACCCTCGCCTTCACCTCATATCGGGTTCTGCCTCCCCGCTCCCCCGTCTGCTTCACCCTCACCGAGACCTCCCTTATCCAGGGATGAATACGCATCCCCCTCTCCACAACCCTTCTAAGCTTCTCCTCCACGAGACCACGCTCATAGAAGTCCTCATCGCCTAGACCCATGATGTAGAGGGGGAGCCTCCTCTCAGGTCTCAGCCTCAACAGCGGCTTCAACAGCTCCATCGGGGTGATGATGCCTATAGGTCTACGACCCTCTACGATGATGCAGGCGCCCACCTCCATCCGCGTCATATCCTCAGCCACCTCCAGCAGCGGCGTCTCCCTATGAGCTGTCAAGGGGTGGCGATCCATCACATCTCTGACGGCTCCCTCCATCCTAGCGATGCGCTCCCCGATGCGCTCGCCGACCGTCGCCCTGGAGAGGGGGGCGATGAAATCCTCGACGAGCATCCTGGCGGTGACGACGCCCCTCAGCTCACCATCCTCCACGATGGGTAGATGGCTGAACCCCATCTCCAACATCATACGCCTCGCCTTGGACACCTCCTCCTCGATGCTGAGGGTGTGGATCGGCGTGGTCATCACCTCCCCAGCCTTAACAGCTGAAAGCTCCGCGACGTCGCAGAGGCCCCTAGCCAGATCCACGTGGGAGATCAACCCTATGGACTCTCCGCCCATGACGGGTAAGGCCCTAAGCCCCTCCCTCCTAAGCCTCTCAGCCACGTCGATAACCCTATCATCCACGTGGGCTGCGCCGGTGATCCTCCACATACCCTCCAGCTTCCTCCTCGAGGGTTGAACAACGTCGAGGAAATCCCTCAGCGTTATAATTCCCATCTTACGCCCAGAGACCACTATCGCCTCGTATCGCCCAGCCTCTATGAGCTCCCCCAGAACCTTGGAGACGGTGTCGCCAGGGTTGAAGACGCTTATACCCCACTCGATCAGGGGCTTAATAGTCGAGTAGGCATACTCCCTAAGAGTCTTCAAAATCTCAGCCCAGAGGGGTTAGGGGCTGTGGATGGATAAAGGATTCGACATGTGAAGGGATATAAGGTTGGAGGGGGAAGATGAGGGGATGTGTCTAGCCGTCCCAGGTCTCGTCGTCTCCGTCGAGGGTCGCAGGGCCATAGTTGACTTCGGAGGAGTCCGGAGGGAGGTGATGCTCGACCTAATGGAGGAGGGGGAGGTGAAACCTGGATGCTACGTCCTAGTGCACACCGGCTACGTAATCCAAACCCTCGATGAGGAGGAGGCTGAGAAGACCCTAAATCTATGGAGGGAGATCCTAGAGGAGCTGGATGCTCAAACGAGTTAAAAAGTGGAGGAGGCTTCATTCTTCTCGATGATCGTCGACTATTGGCGTGGCCTCCCATCTGGGCCGAATCCCCCATGGAGTATATATGTGGTCATAGAGATGACGAAGGGGAGTAGAAACAAGTATGAATACGACCCTGAGAGAGGTGTCTTCAAGCTTGATAGGGTTCTCTACACCTACTTCCCCTGCGACTATGGATTCATACCCCAAACCCTCGACGATGATGGAGACCCCTTAGATGCGGTTCTCCTCATAAATGAGGCGACCTTCCCAGGCTGCGTCGCGGAGGCGAGACCCGTCGCCAACATAAAGATGCTCGACGAGGGAATCCCCGACGATAAGATCATCGCCGTCTCAACGACGGATCCCTTCTACAGGCATGTCCAGGGCTTGGGGGATATACCCGCCTCCGTGAGGCGGGAGCTCACCTACTTCTTCAACAACTATAAGAGGGCTGAGGGGAAGGAGACCCAAGTAGTGGCCTGGGAGGATGCGGAGAGGGCTAGAGAGCTCATCGAATGGGCTATGAGGCAATATAGGGAGCATCACCACGCTTAAAGCCCTTTGAGGAGTGATTAGAGGCGATGGAGATCGTTGAGGCGTCAGAGGAGAACATCAGAAGGGCAGCCGTCATCATAAGGCTTGGAGGAGTCGTCATCTATCCCACGGACACCGTCTATGGCTTGGGATGCGACCCAGCTAACGTCGACGCCACTCGACGCATCTGCGAGATCAAGGGGCGAGCCGATAAGCCGCTTCCCCTCGCCTGCTCCGATGTGGAGGCTGCCAAGCGAATAGTGGAGTTCAACCCCATAGCCGAGAGGCTGGCCGAGAGGTTCTGGCCAGGCCCCCTAACCATGGTGCTGCCAGCTAAAGTCGATTACCCCATCTGGGTGACCCATGGAGCCAGAACCCTCGGCGTAAGGGTTCCAGGCCACCCCGTGGCGAGGAGATTGGCGAAGCTATCAGGAGGCGTCATAGTGACAACGAGCGCCAATAAATCCGGTGAGCCGCCGCCTAAGACAGCCCTAGAAGCCGCCGAGCAGATCGGGGAGGAGGTGGATCTCATCCTCGACGCTGGGCCGGCGCCATTGAAGCAGCCCTCAACGGTCCTCGACCTAAGCGGCGACGAGCTCTGGATCATAAGGCCTGGACCAATTAAGGCTGAGGATATTAAGAAGGCCTTGGAGCTATAGGCTCCATCCTCTATCGACGAGCTTCGCCACGTTGCTCCTCAACGGAACCCCTAGGGAGTCGGCTACAGGCTCACATTTTGCCCTGAGGAGGAAGAGGATTGGGGCTGGAGCCTCATATTCGGTGAGGGTCTCCCAATTCGCCATCCCCTTGGAGACTATGACATCGGCGGAGTGGAAGGCCTCCCTGAACTCCTCGGAGGACTCGGAGAGATTGATGCCTACGGCGTCGACCCCCGTCGTAATCACCCTGTCAGCCTCTTGGGTCATGCCCACGGCCTCGGCATCCTCAAGCGTCGCATCGTTGAGGCAGGGGCCTCCCTTAACGGCTACCGTCACATGGCATCCATGCATGCGAAGCTCCCTCACCAGAAGCTTGTCAAAGGCTATCTCACCAGCGTTATCGGTCAGCAGTAGAACTCTCAATCCAGGTCTGATGAGCTTCCTGAAGCGATCCGTGTCATCGACGTATAGGCGCTCCCCCCTCAGCCTATCCAAGGCCTCCTCGATGTCATGGCTGTGACCTGGAACATCGTATTCGATGATGTTTCCCAGACATGCGATTCGACAGACCTCTCGAAGTCGATCGCCAGGCTCGGCCTCCTCGATGATCCGTTCAACCCTCGGCAGCAGTTTCAGGGCCAGCTCGTTGGCCCTCCGCTTCTCCCCCTTATACGGGTCTGGGCATCCAGTCATCCGCCTAATCAACCTATCTCTCTCCGTCCCTACCCATGCTGGGACGGCTTCAGGTGTTAGAAGCCTCCCCAGGAGTCTTAGGAGCTCCCTCATCACCTTTAGGCGGAGGACCTCATCCTCCGTCGCCCTCAAAATCTCCTTATAACCCCTATGTAGGAGGCAGTAGCCGCAGCGAGCCTTAACCTTCATCAGGGCATCATAGGGGAGGGGTTGAGGCCTTTTAAAAGGGATGCTATCTCATCGCCGGTATTAGGGCGCCCCTCTCCACGAGTAGAAGCGTTACAGCTTCAGCTCTCGGGCCTCCAATGGCCTCAACCTCCTCCTCCGAGATCTCATGGAGCTCCATAAGCCTCCTCAACTTCGCCTCATCCACCTCTAGGAGGGAGTCATCCTCCTCACCAAGCAGCCTGGAGGCTCTCCCATAGGCTTTTAGACACTCCTCCTCATCCTCGGCCAATACCAATAGCGCAGCCCTCTCCGTCTCCGATGAGACGCCCACCAGCCTTATAGCCTCAGCTATCTGGTCTCGACAGGAGACGTAGAGGAGAACCTCCATGGATAGGCTTCTAGCGATGTTATAGCCCGATTGAAAAGCCCTAACGGCATTAACCGTCGCTAGATATAGATGCTCCCACCCCGCCACCATATCGGCATCGAAAAGCTGAGCTAAATGAGGTGAGACTGCCCTCGTAACCTCCCCCAGCAGCGACTCCACATCATATGGAGCCTTGAGTTTGAAGCCTCCGACGCATAGATGCCAGGGTGAATCCTTCACCGATGCTCTACGAACCATGGAGGCCCCCCCTCCTCAGGGCCTCAGCCACCTCTACGATCCTCCTGCCCAGCAGCCTAGCCTCCTCAACGGCGAGGCGGTCGTCTCCCGCTCTCCGCCACCCCTCATCGCCTTGAAGCGAGGCTATGGGAAGCCACCCCTGGCTTAGGGGGTCGCCGAGGCAGCCGACGATGATCATCCCATGTGTCAAGGCGAATCGTATTATCGCCTCGACAACGTGCTCGCCGCCTCCATGCCTCAACCCTGAAATCGAAAGGGCTGAGGCAACCTTATTCCCCAGCTTGTGACCCGCCATCTTCAGAGGTCTACTCCGATCCATGAGATTCTTCAAAACCCCTGGAACGGAGCCAAAGTAGCTTGGAGCAGCGAAGATGATGGCATCAGCCCAGAGCATGCGATCACGGATATGAGCCATATCATCCCCCTCATCGAGGGGGCAACGCATCTCCCGAAGGCAGACATTACACCCATCACAGGGCTTAATCCTATAATCCGAGAGCCTTAAAAGCTCAGTCTCAGCCCCAGCCTCCTCAGCGGCCTCCAGGGCCATCCTCAGCAGGACCTCAGTATTTTTCCCACCCCGAGGCGAACCCGATATCCCCAGCACCCTAATCAAGGTTGATCAAGTGATTTGAAGCCATTCTCTCTAAAGGCATTTCCATTAAAGCTCGGAGTTTTGCCGATAGCCGAGAGGAAAACACTTAGACTAACATATATATCCATAAAAAGAGAGGGTATTGAGATGCCCAAGTGGTATGAATTTGAATTAGGTAAGGCTGCCGATATTCTAACCAGAGAGCTATTCAAGTTGAAGGAGGGGGAGGTCTTCGTTATAACGGCGGACACAGAATCCGATGAGAGGGTTGTGGAGGCGACGGCGAGGGCTGCCTTTGCCTGTGGAGCTAAGCCCATGGTCATCTGGCTGGCCTCGCCCCTCGGGGTGGGCAAGGCAGCGGATCCCATGCTGCCCATAGATGCGCTTGTCGGGGCGCTTAGGGGTGCGGATGCATGGGTTGAATTCAACAACGAATGGCTGCTCTATTCAACGGTCTACGAGAGGGCGTTGAAGGAGAATCCTAGATTGAGGTATCTCTGCCTAGTCGGGATGAACGCCGATATGATGGTGAGATGCATAGGTAGAATCGACTATCAACTACTGGGAGAGTTCCTCGAGAAGATCACCGAGTTGACTAGGAATGCGAGGGAAATGCGCGTCACTACGCCTGCGGGATGCGATGTCACATTCCAGAATCCGCCGGATATGAGGATCGGCTACTCCTTGGGTTATGCGGACACCCCCGGCTCTCACATGATGGCGGGCCAGATCGGCTGGGCGCCGATCTATGAGACCATAAATGGTAAGATAGTCTTCGACGGCTCCGTGGTTCCCCCAATAGGGCTATTGAAGGAGCCGATAGAGCTCACGATAGAGAAGGGCGAGATCGTAGAGGTGAAAGGAGGAAGAGAGGCCATCGAATTTGAGAGATGGCTGAAGAGCTTCAACGATCCGAATATGTTTAAGCTGGCCCACATCTGCTATGGCTTCAACCCAGGAGCAAAGTTGACGGGGAACATCGTTGAGGATGAGCGGGTATGGGGATGCACCGAGTGGGGTATAGGCAGCTTCCGTGGGAGGCCGGCGGCAACGCACTGTGACGGCATCTGCCTAAACTCCTCCGTCTGGCTCGATGGAGAGCAGATACTCGACGAGGGTAGATGCGTACATCCAGAGCTCGCCGAGCTGGCGAGGAAACTCGGAAAACAATAGTC
>CALEIY010000142.1 GCA_937898665.1 Candidatus Bathyarchaeota archaeon
GAACCCTTTAATTATCTATTTGGCGCCTTTAATGGAGATGTCTGAGGAGAAGCCCTTCAGGGTTGAGGTCAAGAACCTTGAGGAGTTCGTCTACGAGGCCCACTTCGACTTGGAGGGGGTTAAACCCATCATCATCGATGAGCCTCCACCCCTCGGCAGGAGCCTCGGCCCTAACGCCCATAGATTGGTGGCGGCCGCCGTCGGTAATTGTCTCTCAGCCAGCCTCCTATTCTGCCTCCGGAAGATGCGTGTCGACGTGGAGGGCGTCGACGCCATTGTGGAGGGGAAGCTGGCTCGGAATGAACGGGGCCGTTGGAGGATCAAGGAGATGAGGGTTAGAGTTAAGCCTAGACTTAGGGGGAAGGAGAGGGATATCTCTCGATGCCTTGAGATCTTCGAGGACTTCTGTATCGTCACCCAGAGTGTGAGGAGGGGGATACCGATAGAGGTGGAGGTGGAGCTTTAGACTCACCTCCTCTTACGATAGGGGCAATACTTCCGATAGCTCGCCTTACATCGCCTACAGTTCTTTACGATGTTCGACCTCAGCTTACACATCTCCCCCACCCCACAGCGGGAGAGACTACTCCACTCTGAGGAGCTCCTCTAGGATGCTTATATGCGTCGGGCTGGCCCTCATGATATCCGTCGAGGAGACGATGCCGACGAGCCTATCATCCTCGACGACGGCGAGCCTCTTAATCTGCTTCTCAGCCATCAGCCTCGCCGCATCCTCCACCGGCGTGTTCGGATCGATGGTGATGAGGGGACTCGACATTATGTGCCTCGCCAATATGGCCTCGGGGTCGAGGCGCTGCTCCACGATCTTCTCCAATATATCCCGCTCCGTTATTATGCCGACGGGTCTGCCGTTGTTGGTGACTATCAGCGACCCTATCCTAAACTTATTCATCTTCCTCACAACGCTGAGAACCGAGTCGTCGGTTCTCACCGTCTTCACGTTTCTAGTCATAATATCCCTGACGAGCAGTATTCCACTCATAGAAGACACTCCAAGAGAGAAATTGGAGGGGGCGATTATAACCTTTCCCAAACCTTAAGGGAGACAGCCTGGTTAACGTCAACTCCCTTCAGCGACTTATCGAATCATCCCCTCAGCTGAGAGCTTCGATTTCCTAACAATTATTGCCCTCGGAGACCGCAGCTGAAGATGGCATTCCTCATAGCTCAAGCATCGCTCTAAGACCTATTAAAAGGGTCGGCGAACATCTATAAGGGTTGACTCAACTTTAAGGGTTGATGGAGAAGCCTGACGGCGTGGTAGTTCTCGACTTCGGAGGTCAATACTGCCACCTCATAGCCCGCAGGGTTAGGGAGCTTGGCGTCTACTCCGAGATACTCCCCTGCGACGCCACTCCAGAGGAGATCAGGGGCCTCAAATCCATGAGGGTTAGGGGGATAATCCTCTCTGGAGGGCCGGCCAGCGTCACCGAGGATAATGCCCCAACCATAGATGAGAGGATTCTAGACATGGGCCTCCCCATCCTCGGCCTATGCTATGGCCATCAGTTATTGGCTTACATCCACGGCGGGGAGGTTAGGAGAGGTGAACGAAGGGAGTATGGCGTCACCTACGTCAAGATAGACAAGCCCGTCGGCGTCCTAAAGGGCATGAGACCCATAGAACGGGTTTGGATGAGCCATGGAGACACCGTCTTCAAGCTGCCCCAGGAGTTCGAGACTCTCGCCCATACAGACATCTCACCCATAGCAGCCTTTAGGCATAGGGTCAAACCCCTCTATGGGCTGCAGTGGCATCCAGAGGTGGCGCACACTGAACGGGGGAGGGAGATGCTCGCCAACTTCCTCTTCGAAGTCTGCCACTGCGAGGCCAATTGGAGACCAGAGGATACGGTTGAGAAGGCCATAAGGGAGATTAGAGAGGTTGTCGGCGACTCTAAGGCTGTGATAGCCGTCAGCGGGGGCGTCGACTCGACGGTGGCGGCGGTTTTGGCTTCCAAAGCCCTTGGAGACCGCCTCATAGCGGTTCACGTCGACACGGGGCTGATGCGGGAGGGGGAGTCCCAGGAGGTGGCTGAAGCCTTGAGGGAGCTGGGAGTCAACCTAGTCGTCGTCGACGCCAGGGAGCGATTCCTGAAACGTCTTAGGGGCGTCATCGATCCGGAGGAGAAGAGGAGGATAATCGGCGAGGAGTTCATAAGGATCTTCGAGGATGAAGCCCGCAGAGTCGGAGCCGAATATCTCATACAGGGAACCATCTACCCCGACCGAATAGAGTCAGGCTTCAGGAGATACTCGGATAAGATTAAGACTCACCACAACGTTGGGGGCCTCCCCTCCAAGATGGAGTTCAAAGCCATCGTAGAGCCTTTAAGGGATTTGTATAAGGATGAGGTGCGAATGCTAGGTGAACGGCTTGGCATACCTGCCTCCATCGTCAGACGCCAGCCCTTCCCAGGCCCTGGATTAGCCGTCAGGATCATCGGCGAGGTGACGGAGGAGAAGCTGGAGCTCCTAAGGAGGGTTGAGAGTATAGTCGAGGAGGAGGTTGAGAGGGCGGGCGTCCATGAAGGCCTATGGCAGTATTTCGCGGTTCTGACCGACACCAAGTCGACTGGTGTTAAGGGTGATGAGAGGGCCTATGGATGGACGGTCGCCATCAGGATGGTGGAGAGCGTCGACGGGATGACGGCCAGCTTCTACAAGCCCCCCTGGGAGCTCCTGGAGCGCATCTCAACGAGGATCACCAACGAGATTCCAGAGGTGGTGAGGGTGGTCTATGACATAACTCATAAGCCTCCCTCGACGATAGAGTGGGAGTAGGGATGGGCTTCAGATACCTCGAAGAAGGGCCGACGGCTGATCTGCTCGTGGAGGCCTATGGATCGACGCTGGGAGAGGCCTTCGCCAACGCGGCCCTAGCGATGTTCAACGCCATGACACCCCTCGAAAAGGTGGAGCCGAGGATTTCGAGGGTTATAGAATTGGAGAATGGAGACCTGGAGGGATTGCTCTACGACTTCCTCGACGAGCTTCTCTATATCAACGACACTGAGAACCTCATCTTCTCCCAGATCGACGTCGACGTGGATGCTGAGAAGCTGAGGCTTAAGGCCCAATGCAGAGGGGAACCCTTCAACCCAGAGAAACATGAGGCGGGAGCTGTTGTGAAAGCCGTCACCTTCCACCAGATGAAGATCGAGGAGACCGACGGCCAGTGGAGGATCAGGGTGGTCTTCGACCTCTGATACGGCTGTTGAGGCTCTCAGCCACATCGTCGAGGGCCTCTATGGCGTGGACGCCGAGGAGGGTCATCAATCTTCCAAACTCCCTCCTAAGCCTCCTGTCAACTCTGACGCCCCTGAGTTCGAGATGTCTCGATAACCGCCTATAGAGCCGCCGCCCCTCCTCATCGAAGTCGGTGAGAATCAGGATCGTCTTCATACCCTCGGTGAACCCCTCCACTAAGTCGATCTCTAGGAGGCCGTGCTGTGAGTATAGCTCCACCTCTCCTTTGTAGCCGAGCGCCCTCAGGGCTTTAAGGTCTCGGATACCCTCGACGAGGATTATCTCCCCAGCCTCCTCAGCCTCCTGGAGCAGCCTCCTCAAGTCTTCCAGAGCCTCTCTCCGCTCCTCGTCTCGCCGCATAGCTCCTCACCGAACGAGTATGACGGCTATATCGTTGACATTCGTCCCCGTCGGCCCCGTCTCTATGAGGTCTCCGAGGGGCTTGAAGAAGTTGTAGGAGTCGTTTTGGTTCAGGTGTTCCAGGGGGTCGATGCCCAAGGCCTCAGCCCTCTCCACGGTCATGCCATCAGCCACGGCTCCAGCGGCATCCGTCGGGCCGTCGACGCCGTCTGTGGCCATCGACGCGACGAGGGCATCTAAACCCCTCAATCCTAACGATGAGGCGAGGGCCAGCTCCTGATTCCTTCCACCCCTGCCAGGCCCCCTGACGGTTACAGTGGTCTCGCCTCCCGCTATTATGGCTGATGGAGGCTTGAGGGGATGACCGGTGGAGATGATCTCCTGGGCAATAGCTGCGTAGAGGCCTCCGATGATTCGGGCCTCCCCCTCCACCCGTGTTGAGAGTAGTAGACCCCTGTAGCCGAGGCTCTCAGCCCGCTTCAGGGCTGCTGAGGCTGCTGTGTAGTTGTTGGCCACCACGACGTTTAGAACCCGCTTGAAGATGGGGTCTCCAGGCTTTGGGGTCTCATCGACCTCGCCTCTCAGACCGGCCTCCAGGCGTCTCTTCACCGATGGCGGGGCCTCCTCCCATAGGCCATATCGCTTCAGGACTTCGACGGCGTCGCTGTAGGTCGTCGAATCCGGCGCCGTAGGTCCCGAGGCTATGGTGTCGAGGGGGTCGCCTACGACGTCGGAGAGTATTAGGGAGACGATGGTGGCTGGCTGGGCCTTGGCTGCGAGCCTCCCACCCTTTATGGCTGAGAGATGCTTCCTCACGGCGTTCAGCTCATTTATCCTCGCCCCAGCCAGCATCAGCTTGGAAGTTATCTCCCTCAGCTCCTCTAGGTCGACGCCCTGGGCGGGATACGTCATAAGAGCTGAGCCGCCGCCTGAGATCACAGCCAATATTAGAGTTTCCTCATCCACCTCTTCTAGGAGATGGAGCATCTCCCCCACGGCCTTAACGCCCTCAGCGTCGGGGAAGGGGTGAGAGGCACCTAAAGCCTTAACTCTCCTAAGCCTCAGAGCGGCCTCTATGCCCCTCGGGACGATGACGACACCTCCCTCGATCAGGTCTCCCAGGATATGTTCAAGGGCCTCAGCCATCCTCCCCGATGCCTTTCCGCCCCCGATGACGAGGATACGCCTATAGGCTTTTAGGATGAGTTCATGGCCTCCGATTTTTAGATGATCCCCCTTTAGTTTGAAGCTGCTTTCAATTGCCCTCCTTGGATCTGCGGCCTCTAAGGCGGCCTCCAATATCTCTATAGCATCCCCCCTAAGTCTTCTCAGCTTTAGAGTTGAACCATTCTCTCTCAGTCTCTCAGCGTTTTTGATGCTCATCAAAGGTGATAGGAGTTACTCCTTTATGACATATGGGGTTATGTTTGTCCAGTTTTGGGTAGTGGGTTGGTTTTGCCAGTAGGGGTAGACTTGTTGGATGGCTTCCCTTCTTTTTCCGGCTTCATGTCTGCTTAGTTTGAGTGAGATGAAGAGCAGCATCACCAGGGATGAATAATCTGGTAGCCCCCTTCTTCTGCTGCCTAAGGGAACCCTTAAGCTTATCAGTTGACATCCCAGTTGAGCCATAGCATCACCTGACCGGCGATCCAGAAAAGCACGACGTAAAGGGAGAATGGTGGCTTAGACTTCGAGTAGTCGCTGCACTCGGCTCCGAGGATGAAGAACATCAGTATCTCAGCTATATACAGCGGAGTCATCCAGGGGGCGTCGACGCCGTAAAGGATGAGGCTCACAGGATGAGGACTCCCGGAAAGCATATCCAGGGAACGTCTCTCACATCCATCTCAAAGAGAAATATGGTGAGATGGACTACTCAGATTAGATTAAATTTGAATTTAAAAAATGGAAGAGTTTATTTTAATCTTTGATACTAGTTCTATTGAGGTTGAAAATTAATGTATAAAAGGGAGTTATTTTTAATTTTATTATGTGCCTCATTAATGGTAAATTTATATCAATTTTATGTTATATCGCAAAATTGGGTACGTTTTAAAACGTTAAAAGAAAATTATTGGACTTTGAAGGAAAATTATCTTACATTAAAAAATGAATATAATAAATTAACTTACCTATTTAACTTAATTGAAAATTATGGTTCTATTCAAACTTCATATGATTTATATATTGTCAAAAAAGATTTAGATTATACATATAGAGTTGCTGCTGTAATATATTGTCCTGAATCAAATTCAACCTTACATTTGGAATTGTGCTCTCTTAGGCCAGAAGATAAAGTTTATCTTCCAATAAGCGTTCAAAAAGGAAATGCCTTTAAAAGGGATGAAGCAACTAGTATATGGCAGTTTAAAGAAAATGGAACCATTGAAAATATATTAGTTGCACCTATAATTTTTTATGTTAACACAACAAAAATTGAATCATATGAAATACCTATTAATGAAGGATGGTACACTATAAGCATCGTAAACCCAATAGGATTTCATAAACATGGAACACTATGTATTTATGGAAATGATTACATATGGAAATTGAATGAAACAATAAATATAACACTTAAAATAAAAATTTTACATAATGAAAAAGCAATTCCATTTGTTATAAGTCAATATTCCTATCTTCATTAAAGAAAAATTTATATTTTACTTGTCTTTGTTTTTATTCAGAATAATATGTTGAAAAATTTCAGGGAAACTAAAAGATATATTTTTTTGATTATTTTAATTACTTTGTTTATTTCATTTTATGTTTTTCATTTAAATATTAAAAAGTCTGAGCAATTATATATATTAGAGATTTTTGATGTTGTTGAAGATATCTGTATAGAATCTGATGATATTTATATAGTTGGTTGGAAGTTTGATATGAATTATCAAAAGTGCATATCTTGTTTAGCTAAACTTGATGAAAATGGAAATATTATATGGAATGTGACATGGGTCGATGGAGATGGTTCCCTTGCAAGAAGCATAAGTTGTGATAATAATTATATTTACGTTTTAAGCGAAATAAAGAATGAAACATATCATTATATTTGTTTTAAGAAATTTGATTCTAAAGGTGAACTTCTATTGAGCAGATGTTGGAAACATGAAAATAATCCTTTTATATCAGATATAAAGATTATTGAAAATGACATATACTTTATTCTTAATGGTAAACTCATAAAAATTAATAGAGAAGGAGAGATAATTTGGGTTAGAGATTTAAATGGGAAAGCTGTAAATCTTGATATATTATTTAATCGAATATACGTCGCTGGTTTCACAACAAAAAATGCAACGGGAGGTTGCGACACAATTCTAGCATGCTTTGATTTTGATGGAAACCTAATATGGTACACAAAAAGAGAATCAGTCAAAGGTGATATGCCTATAAAAGTATGTGCAACCCCAAGCGGTATTTATCTTTTAGTAATAGGAAGTAAAGGATGGAAGCTTAGAACTATAATAAAATTCGACCTTGAAGGAAATCAAAAATGGGACAAATCATCCAAAACATATATAGATATTAAATACTATAATGGATACCTATATTCTGCTGGTGCAATAAAAGAAGATTCATCTTCTGATTTATTAAAACTTGATGCATTAATATCTAAATTAAATCTAAATGGGGAGATTATATGGAATAAAAAATTTGGAGAATCAAATAGAGAGGACTATGCACATGGTGTATTTGTAAATGAAAAGGGGATATTCATTGTTGGTACTACTGAAAGTTATGGAAAGTATCCAGAAAGAAAGGGATTTCTGATTATAATAAAAAATAAAGGTATATTATCTTGAAAATCAATCGCCTTCGATTTAAAGGTGCCGACCCGGGACTGGCTCTACTATTATGAGGCTGATAGGATTACGCTGTCTGAGAGCACGGCTGAGGCCTCGGTGGGCGTGAGGTAGTATATCTTGAGGGTGACCTGGATGACGTCGCTGCTGTCTAGGGTGAGCTCGACGACGGTGGTGAACTTGAACTCGTTGGGGTCTCCGACGGGTCTCTTCAGGTAGCTGGCTCCGTATAGGCTGTTCTGGCTGATGGTGTAGGTCCACATTATCTGGTCGGTGTAGACGTCCTGCTGGAAGGCTCCGCCGTCGAGGTAGCCGACGCCTGGTATGTTGACCTTCTCCAGCTTGATCTTCGATATGTCAGAGGTGTTAGCCGTTATGACGACCTTGTAGATGGCGACGCCCCTCTTCTCAGCCGAGATCTCACACCACCACTTGAGATACTTCATCACCGTCGAGGTCCCTATGCCCGTGATGTCGTCTGGCCTGCCGTCGGAGGCGAAGCCGCTGTCATAGACCGAAGATTATGATCAACATCCTATATTCTTTTGTTTTGATGTGGATGATGGGAAATGTGAATGGATAAACTATACAAATCCATTCATTTATATACCAAAAAGGGGAGCCAAATAAATAATTAAACCAACCAATAGATGTTGAGAAAGTAGGATTACTCTTTGATGATGTATTTGCTGGCTGGCGGCGGCTCTGGGTCGAGACCCTTCCTTTCACGCACCTTCCTGACGATCTCTGGTAGCAGCGTATCAGGGACGGGGGCCCAGTGGTCGAAGGTGCACTGCCAGAAGGCGCTTCCGGAGGTGGCTGATCGCATCTCCTGTGAAAGCCCAAGGCTCTCGGCGACGGGTATGTAGCCGGTGATGAAGACGATGGGCCCCTTCTGCTCCACGCTGTATATGCTGCCCCTCTTCCTGCTTATGAGGCTGGTGACGTTTCCCATCTCCTCTGGGGGCACCCTCACCTGAATCTTATAGATGGGCTCCAGCAGCGTGGGCTCAGCTGAGAGGATG
This sequence comes from Candidatus Bathyarchaeota archaeon, assembly GCA_937898665.1. GTDB lineage: Archaea > Thermoproteota > Bathyarchaeia > TCS64 > B23 > B23. The sequence goes on from CALEIY010000142.1 coordinate 8,465, forward strand.
CCTGCGTAGATGGCCTGACGGGTGGCGGGCATTATCTGCGCCGGCCCCCTGTGGACAGGATCCTCGTGGAGTTGTGCATCGACGAGGGTGACCTGAACCCCCCTTATGGCTTCGCCTGCGAAGGGGCCGGCTTCCATGGCCCAGTGGAAGCCTCCTGCGATGTGCTCCTTCACCTCCCTTAGATATTGGACTCCGGTTGTTGCGTCGACGAGGATGTTGGCGTTTCGGTCGATGGCGATGACATCCCTCGCCTCCCTCGAAGACCAGCCCGCCTCCTTCATCAAAACCTCCAGCCGCTTCCTCCTGGACAACGCCTCCGTGAGCACGCCGGTTCTTATGAGCTCCACAACCCTCTCGTCGAGGGGTTTGACGACGAACCAGAGCTTGTTATGCTTATTCGGGCTCTTCCCCAGAAACGGCCCAGCCTCCTTCCTTATCGTCTCCCTGTAGACGACGGTCGGCTCTGAGGCGATGACCTCGACGCCATACTCCCGCTTCAGGTCTTTGAGGGCGATCTCGAGGTGGAGCTCACCCATGCCGGAGAGGAGATACTCACCAGTCTCCTGGTTGATCGTCGAAACCAGATTCGGGTCCTCGATGGAGAGCTTCGTCATCGCATCTATGAGCCTTGGGAGATCTCTTGGATGCTTAGGCTCAACAGCTATCGTTAGAACCGGATCTGAGATATACTTCAACTCCTCGAAGCCGACGGCCATGTCTCGGTACTCGTAGTCGACGATGGTCTCACCAGCCCTCGCATGCTCCAGGCCGAGGATGGCCGCGATGTTTCCACAGGGTATGTGATCGACGACCTCCCTCCACTGACCCATATAGATGCTGACCTGCTGAATCTTATGCGCCCTATTCGCCATCAATAGATAGACGTCGTCTCCCCGCTCTATGGTTCCTGAGAAGACCCTACCAGTGCTGACGATGCCAGCCTGCGGATCAACCTTAACGTTGGTGAGGCAGACGACGAGGGGGCCATCCTCGTCGAGCTCCATCATGGCTCTGCCAATCTCGCTGTTTAGATCTCCCTTCCAGATGGCCGGCAGCCTGAAGGGCTGAGCCTCAACGGGGCTGGGGAGATGGTTGACAACCATCTCCAGGATGGCCTCATGCAGCGGTAGAAGCTTCCTCAGCTCGTCGAGCTCCTCATTCTTGTAATACTCGACGATGTCGCTGAACTTCAACCCCTTCCTCTTCAGCATGGGTATGGTGAAGCCCCAGCGGTCTAGGGCTGATCCAAAGGCGACGGTTCCCTCAGCGGCGTTAACCGTCCACTTATTCCTGATCTCCTCCGAGCCATAGGTCTGGACTATGGTGTTGAACTGGTTGATGATGCGTAGCAGCTTCTTCTGAACCCCCGCGGCGTCGAGCTTCAACTCCTTGATGAGCCTATCGAACTTGTTGATATATAGCACCGGCTTCACCCGCTCCCTGAGGGCAGCTCGGAGCCTGACCTCGGTCATGATCTGGAACTCCTCCACGGCGTCGACGAGGAGTATACAGCCGTCCAAAGCCCTCAGGGCCCTGGTGACTTTGCCTGAGAAGTCTACGTGGCCTGGGGTGTCGATGAGGTTGATGACATACTCCTCCCCGTCTCTTTCGTAGAGGAGGCTGATGTTAGCCGTCTTTATGGTGATACCCCTCCTCTGCTCCTCCTCCAGGTAGTCGAGCGCCCTCATCTCACCTGCCCTGCTTGGAGCTATCATACCAGCCATGGCTAGGAGGCTGTCACTCATCGTCGTCTTCCCATGGTCTATATGGGCTATGATGCCGATGTTCCGGATCCTCTCCTTATTATGCATCAGCTTCAGTATCTCACTCGTCTGCTTGAACCTGGGCATACACCAAACCCCTTGAGCTTCCTATAGAGGAAAAGGCATGCCTTTTAAATCTATTCGTCGAGCCCTCCCTCCCTCAGCGTGAGGATGGCCAGCAGAGTTAAAACGGCTAAGGAGAGGCTGGCGGATATAGGGCCGTTGAAGCCTAGATAGTCGTAGAGGAGGCCGCCTATGATCGGGGCTGGAAGAGATATGAGGCCCATAAGGGCGTTGAGGTCTCCGAAGGCTCTTCCACGCTCATCCTCTCCAACGATGTCCGATAGATAGGCGTTGAAGGCCGGAATCCACATGGCTAGGGAGACTCCCCAGAGGGCGTGGAGGATGAGGTAGACGCAGAAGCCCCTGAAGAATAGATAGCCTGAGAGGCTCGTAAGCCAGAGGAGGGTGGATGAGAGGAGGAAGGGTCTGCGGCCATATCTGTCGATGAAGCGGCCCATGGGTATCTGGGCCACAACGGTGGCGGCGCAGAGGACGTTCATCAGCAGGCCCAGCTGGGTGAGGCTAAGGCCATAGGATCTCATCAACATCCCGAGGAGTATTCCCTCCACCATGGTGGAGGAGAGGCTGTCGACCATCCCCACGATGTAAAGCCTTGATAGGATTCCCCTAGGCCTTATCAGATTCCCAACATCCCTTAGAAGCTCCCCAGGGTTTAGGCTTCCTCCCCTATGGGTCTCGGAGACATAGAGCCATACTATGCTCAGCGAGACGGCGTCCGTTAAGATGATCGTTGCAAGGAGGGGTCTCATCCCCACTCGATCGGCGAGTAGGCCCGCGGCGGCTGAGAATATGAGGCCTGGCAGGAACCAGCTCTCCGAGAGATAGCTGTAGGCCCTCCCCCTCTCACCGACCTCCACAGACTCTGCGACAATAGAGTAGGCCGCCGGAACCCATAGGGCCTCTGAGAGGGAGAGGAGGAGCACCGCCGGTAGGAGCTGAGGCCAATTGGAGGCTGCGACGATGAGCGCTATCGATGCGATGCCCAGGAAGTAGGCCATCAGCATCGGCCTCTTCCTCCCTAAAACGTCGGAGAGCCTCCCCGTCAGGAGTTGAAGCGTCGAGGTAACCCCAATGCGTATCCCCCTCAAAAGCCCCAGAGCCGTCATGGAGGCCCCGAGGCTGAGGACGTAGGGCTGCCATAGGACGTAGAATATGGTCCAACCCATGGATGAGATGAACTCCCCGATGACTATCGCCGGTATATTCCGATTCAAGAGCTGGGGGCTATTCTCCCCCTCATCCTCCACCCTTAATACAGGCCTCCGAGGTCTAAGGGGATAAAGAGCTGGTTCCTTATAGCCTTGTCAGTGGGTTTTGGGATGTCTACGTATCATATCCAGCTCTGTAAGTCCAAGCCTCTTCATCAACTCGGCCACCACGGAGTCTAGGAAGATCATGGCTGAGAGCTCGAACATGGTGCCTAGAGGCGCCAGGTCGTAGATGCCCCTGATCTGCCGACGCTCATAGTCTGTCTCCGCATCGATCTTAGTTCTCCCCTTTACGACGACGAGGATATCAGCATGTCTACCGATGGGAGACTCGGGGTGAGAGGTGATGGCGATGATCTTGGCCCCCACCTCCTTGGCGGCCTCAACCTGGACAACGACTGTTCTCGTAACTCCGGAGCCTGAGATGGCGACTACTAGGTCTCCTCTCTCTAGGGCGGGGGTTATGGTCTCACCGCTGACATAGACATTGAAGCCCAGATTCATCAGCCTTAGGGCGAAGGCCCTGCCCACGAAGCCGCTTCTACCCGCGCCGACGATGAGGATACGCCTATCCTTAGCCTCCAATATTGCCTCCACCATCCGCTCTATCTCATCCTCATCTATCCCCTCGATGATCCTGCTGATGCCGTCGATGAGATATCTTGAGACCTCCTTGACGGAGCTCATATCAGCCTCGCAGATGGGTTGGGGTTAATCCTTATATGGTTTCTCCAGGGGTTGATATATATGGTAAATATTGAGTGAGCAAAACATATATAAAGCAACTTAAAATAAAAGTCAAATCGAATTCATTCCCCTCAATTTTGAGGTGAGCGTTAGGCTTTATGGTATAGGCGGCATACATCGTTCTTTCCTCGGATGACGTTGTTGATGGCGATCTCCGCTATGGCGGAGCATAGCTCCGCTATTATCCGTAGATCGCCGAGGAGCGAGCTTAGGATGGCGGCCGTCTCTGGGTTGAGCCTATTCACCATCTCTCTCATCATATTCTGCTCCTCCATCTCGACGGTCTCCCTGAGATCGACGGCATCGCTGGCGATCTTTATGTTCTCATCGAAGATGCTCTTAACAGCCTTATCGAACATGGTGAAGGTTATGAGGGCTATCTGCCCTAAACGCTCATAGAGTTCATCCTCGATCTCTGAGTCTAGGAGCTTCACGACGTTGGAGGCGAGGTCGTTCACCCTGTCGCCGATGAGCTCCAGGAACCTTATGATGGTGCTATCCTCGATGATCTCCATGGGATCCTTAACGCCGATCTCCTTGGCTATGAGGTTCGACTGCTGAGCTGAGGAGAGGAGGCGTGATATAAGCCAGTAGAGGGTGTCGGTCTCATGCTCCCTCGTGAGGGCGTCGAGGGCCAAGTCTTTATCCCTATCTATCAGGCTGTCAACGGCCTCCTTAAACATGATCGAGGTGAGGAGGTAGAGTCTCCTCATCACGATTTTAAGGGGGAACTTCTTGGGGTCGACTGAGCATTGGAGGATTAGGTGTCGATCTCCCTCCTCTATTATTCCGAAGCCGAGGAGTCTCTGTGTGACCTCCCTCACGCTCTCTATCTGCTCTCGCATCAGTCTCCTGGAGGACTCAACGCGGACTGTGCTTCGACCTAGGACGTAGTTTCCTACGATGACCCTAGCCAGAAGCTCTATATTGTCGCATCGATCGACGTCGACGAGGTAGGTCTCCTCCCGCTCCACGGCCTCGCCCTTCGGTATGATCCTCAGCGAGCCGTCGCCCTCCTCCACCACGAGGAGATGATCCCCCTTCTTCACGCCCATCCGCTTAGTCCAGCTCTGGGGGAGGGATATGCTGAGGGTTGAGTAGCCAACCTTCTGAACCTTCCTCAGCTCCATCAATATTCCTCCATACCGTATTTATATTTCCCACAGCCATACATACTCAAATATATAAGGCTTCCCCTCAAACCGAGGGGAAGAAGGCCCCTAGATTTGGATGGAAGACCCTGATATAGATGGCTATAGCCATCAGGGCGATGGATAGCATCAGGATGACGTAGTCGAGGCCTCCCATCTCCAACTCATAGAGGTTCGTCCTCTCCCTCACAGCCCCGAAGGCCCTCGACTCCATCGCCTCAGCCAACTCGAGGCTCCTCCTAATGGAGTTCACTATAAGTGGTAGCAGGATCGGTATGTAGTTCCTCACCCTCCTCAAAAGGCCTCCACGCTCCAGCTCCAGCCCCCTCGCCCTCTGGGCGTCGATGATGGACTGAGCCTCCTCGGCGAGGACGGGGACGAAGCGGATGGCGGTGATGAAGGCGAAGGTGAACTCATAAGGGATGTGAAGCTTCTCCAGGGCCAGGCTCAACCTGTCGGGGGAGGTGGTGAGGAAGAAGAGGCTGAAGGAGGCGACGAGGACGATGAACCTCAAGGTCATCGAGAGCGAATACTCAACCATCTCAAGGGTGAAGACTCGACCCTTATAGAAGTAGAAGGAGATTAGATTCGTCACGAGGATCAACACCGCGATGTAGAGGCCCCCCCTCAGCGTTCTAAGCCAGCCCCTCCAGACCTTAGCCGCCGCGACGATGGGCAGCTGTATGAGGAAGATTATGAGGAGAGGCAGGAGGTGGAAGTAGAGGACGGCGGCGGTGAAGATGGAGGCCGTCAAGACGAATTTAGCTCTGGGGTCTAGTCGATGTATCGGCGTATCGCCCCCAGAGAATCTTAGACCCTCGAAGAGACTCATCCCCTAAACCTCCCAGCTATAACCTTAGCCGCCTCCTCGACGTCGAGGATGTCGCAGGGGACACCGTAGGGGGAGAGCTTCCTCAGAACCCTCACCATCTCCGGCGGCGTGATCGAGGCCTTCTCCAACGCCTCCACATCGGAGAGAACCCTCCTGGCGGGGCCATCGGCCAATATTCGCCCCTCAGCCATAAGGATGACCCTAGGTTCACACTCGGCGACGAACTCAACATCATGGGTGACGATGATTGTGGTCTTACCCTGACTCCTAAGCTGCATTAGGAAATGCCTCAGCCTCTCCTTCTGGGCGTAATCCTGTCCGATGGTCGGCTCGTCGAGGACGACGACCTCGGGATCCCAGGCTAAAACCGAGGCGAGGGCGACACGTTTACGCTCCCCACCGCTGAGGGTGAATGGGCTTGAATCCCTATATCGCTCTATATCCAGCAGGTGAAGCGCCCAATCGACGCGTTTAGCCACGACATCCTCGCTGTAGCCGAAGTTTCTAAGTGCGAAGGCGATCTCCTCCTCCACGCTCTCGGCGAAGAGTTGATCATCTGGGTTCTGGAAGACTAGGCCCACCTTCCTCGCCAGCGATGCCACGGTCACCTGGGAGGTGTCTATGCCGTCGACTAGGACTCTCCCCTCCGTCGGCTTCAGCAGGCCGATGAAGTGTTTGACCAGCGTCGTCTTTCCAGCTCCATTCTCCCCCATGATGGCGACGAACTCCCCCCGATTTATGCGGAGGTTGATGCCGTCCAGGGCCTTAACGCCGTTGGGATAGGTGTAGGAGACATCTATCACCTCTATTATCGGCTCTGCGCCCTCCACCTTCACCTCTCCACCACTCCACCCTCCATCCCCCCTCAGCCTACCCTGGAGCTCCTCTAATAATTCCTGGGGGGTGAGGGGAAGCCTCTTTAGGGGTATACCCCTCCTCATAAGCCTCTCGGAGAGCTCCAGAACCCTTGGAACGGCTACGCCTACGGCCCTCGTCTTCGGCGATGTGAAGGCCTCCCTCGGAGGGGCGTCGACGATGACTAGGCCTCCATCCATGACGACAACCCTATCGACGTATCTCACTGCGAGGTCGACCCTATGCTCGATGAGGATGATGGTCATCCCATACTCCCTGTTGAGTAGGTCTAGTATCTCGAAGAGGTGTTCAGCGGCCTTGGGATCTAGAAATGAGGTTGGCTCATCGAGGACGATGACCCTCGGCCTCATCGCCAATATGGATGCGATGGCCAACCTCTGCTTCTCGCCTCCGGAGAGTTCATTCGTCAACCTATGCCTAAGATGGCTTAGGCCGACGACCTCCAGCGCCCAGTCAACCCTTCTACGCATCTCACCCCGCTCTACGCCGAGATTCTCAAGGCCGAAGGCCACCTCCTTCTCAACGGTCAACGAGAAGATCTGGTTATCGGGATTCTGGAAGATGAGGCCGACGTATCTAGCAAGCTCCGAAGGTGGATGCTCCCTGGTTGAGAGGCCTAAAACCCTAACCTCCCCCTCCATCTCGCCGCTATAGAAGTGGGGGATCAAACCATTCAGACATCGACAGAGCGTGGTCTTACCGCAGCCGCTCGGCCCCGTCAGCAGTATGAACTCGCCCTCATCGACGGTGAGGGTTACACCTCTCAGCGCCGGCTCCTCGGCATTCGGATAGGTGTAGGTGACCCCCTCAACCTCCACTATAGGCGGCAAGCTAAACTCCCCTAAGTGATAGCCTACCCATTAATAGGTGTTGTCTGCCATCTAGATTCCGTTAATGTGGGAGATAAGGCTTCTCCCGAGGAGACTAGATGTATAGCTATGGATGTGATCCTGCTGTGAATTCATAGTTAAACCTAAGATGAGGAAGAAAACCTTAGGATGCATCCTCGACCTCCCCACTGCGCCTCTGATCATCGGTGGATGCCCTAACGGCCTCTTTGATCCTCTTCGAGATGAGCTCCACGCAGCGCTTCGATATCTCCTCATAATCCCCCTGGAGGTTTAGGCCTGCTGAGGTTGCATGTCCTCCCCCAGAGCCTTGGAGCTCCTCCGCTAGGGGCTGGGCGATGTCTCTGCCGAGGTGGATTGAGGTCTCGCCGTGGAAGCGTTCCGTTGACCGTAGGCTTACACGGACATCCTCCCAGGTTCCCCCCGCAACCACGGCTACGTCGGCCCCCAATCCTAATAGGCCTCGGGCGGCGGATGCCTGGTGGGAGCTGACATGCGACGCCGCGATGAGCCATCCCTCCACCTCGTGGAGGGTCATCCTCTGAGCTGCTTTGAGGCGGGCGATGCGCTCTGAGCGATCCATCTCGGCTGTCAGCAGCCTCGAAGCCTCCTCCATCGATGCCCCCAGCTCCAGCAGCCTTGAAACAACCCTCAGGGTCTCCGAGCCTGCTATGGAGAGATGCTTAGAATCGTATGCGATGCCGATGAGCATAGCCCTCGCAGCTCTCTCCGAGGGCTTCAGGTTCAGAGCCTCATAGAGCCTGTAGATGAGCTCCGAGGTTGAGGAGGCTGAGTCGTCGACGATGTATATATCCGCCACCTCCTCAACCTCCCTGCTGGGCGTATGGTGATCTATGAAAATCTTATAGGCCTTTGAGGATGCGACCTCCTCGGCCTTTGAGGCGAGCTGGGCTAGGGAGGAGGTGTCCACCACGACGAGGGCGTCTACGTCGCTTAGGTCGACCTCATCATCCACTGCCTCTATTCCTAGGGCATCCATCACCCTTCTAGAGGTGGAGCTCGCCCCCGCTGGAAGCATTATTATAGCCTCAGCCTCGGGGTTGAGGGCCTCCACCAGCTCCTTTAGAGCCTGGGCTGAGCACAGGGCATCGGGGTCAGCGTTGTGATGACAGAGGATGATAACTCTGCCCCTCAGAGCTTTCTTGAACTCGTCGAGCTTCATCGGATATTCTTGGGCGGAGGCCTTTTTTAAGCTGGGGAATATACACTTAATGATGGATGTGGAGTTTGTTGAGGAGACCCCTATTAAGCGTGGGAGGTATACCGTCGTCACCGGCTTCGCTGGGCCAGGCTTCATCGCCAACACCTCTGTGATGTATATAGTCCGCCGTGCAGGCTTCAGCCTTAAAGCCTATCTCAGATCGCCGCTTCTCCCCCCTATGATGCTCATCATCGATGGCAAACCCGTAAACTCCTTCAGGATATACGGCGGTGAAGGGCTTCTGCTGATAGTCTCAGAGGTCTTCCCGACCTCTGAGAACGCCTGGAGAATCGGCGAAGAACTCTTCAAATGGCTCATCGAGAAGGGGGCCTCCGAATTCATAGCTGTGGAGGGCTCTCTGAGAGCTGTGAGGGAGGTTGTGGGCTACTCGACGGAGGGTGAACGCCTCCAGATGGCCGGTGTGAAGTCGACGAATGAGGGAGCCGTCACGGGGATAAATGCCTGCCTCATGGAGAGGTGTCTTGGGAAAGGCATACCATGGACATCGATCTTCATCCCAACCACAACCGTTTCAACTATAGATTATGGAGGCGCGGCGGCGGCCGTTGAGGTTCTCGACAGGATGTTTAAGCTGGGGGTGGACGCCACCCCTCTTAGAAGGATGGCTGAGGCCGTGAGGAAAGGGGCGGAGAGGGGGAGGGGACTAAGGGGACTCTTCAGGAGGGGAGGCGCCTAACTCCCGCTGTAGACTCCTCTGTAGAGCCGTCAAGCGCTCACGGGTCTTCGTCTCCTGCCTCGCCAAAACCTTAGACCTCATCTCCAGAAACTCCTTCCGTTCGCTCAGCTCCTTAAACACCTCATCTCGACTCTTCTCCACCAGTATCGTCCCAACAGCCTTGTAGACCTTAGCGTCCTCTGGGATGGACTCCAAGGCCTTCAAGGCCCTCTCCGTCTCGCTCAGCTCCAGCTCCAGCCGCTGCTTCTGGATCAGCAGCGATTGAAGCGTATTCTGGAGCTGCTGAATCTTCGCCAGCTGCTCCTGAATCTTCGGGGGCAGTCGCTCGGAGGACATATTAAACCTATTTCCCCTTTCACCCTTTATAGTTGTCGCAGCCCCCTGAGGGCTGAGAGGCATCCCTCCACCCATCTTAGATAGCTGTTCACCGCAGCCCTCAGGGCGGTGGTGTCCTGAGCCTCGATGACGACTCTAAGCTTCTCCCCCAGGGCCTCTACATGGGCCTTAGCCCTAGGCGTCGCGGGGGTTTCAGCCTCGGGTTTTAAAGCCCTCTCTAGCAGCTTCGGCAGCCCCTCGCCCAGCTCCAGGGTTATCTCAGCCTCAGCCTCCATATCTACCTGGCCGCCAGTTTACCCAGCTTCGTCTGAGGCTGGTAGGCTCCACCGGCGAAGGTGAAACCGCATTTCCTACAGCGCCAGATGCCCACGCTGATGCGCCTCACCTTCATCGCCGAGCATCGGGGACACTTATGGGGCCTCCTAAGCGTCGAGACTACCCGTGTCCATCTCTTCCTCAGCGTCGCCCCGCCTCGGGTTCTCAGCCTCGGCCCAAAGCTCATAGCGCAGCCTCCAACTTCTCTCTCAGCATGGGAGCCTTATTAACTGCGATCTCTATCGCCTTCCAGATCTCCTCCACGCTCAGCCCCTGTGGGCCACTCTTCTGAACCGCGCAGACATTCCCCTCCTCGTCGACGGTGACCGTTATCCTCGTGTCCATCACCTCCTCCTCGTCGAAGGTGGGGTCGAGGACTATGACATCCCCGATCTTCGCCATGGAGACCGCTATCGGCAGCCTCCTCAGCTTCAGAGGCTCCACCTCACCCGTCGGGTAGACCTCGCCATCCCTCACCTCGTATATGGGCTTCTTCGCCCCCATCAGGGCTGCCACGGCGGCCAGAGACGCCGCGTCGAGGAGATTCCCAGCATGATTCAATATGCAGAGATCGATGTAGATGACATAGACCTTCCTCCCAGGGATTAGGCAGAGATCCTTTAGGCCTAGGGCATCTGACGACCTTATACCTCTGTCGACGACCCTCGCCAGCTCTATGGATGCCTCATCTGGGGGGCCAGGCTCGAAGGTTGGTGAGGCCACCGGCGCGAAGTCTGCGCTGCAGACTAGGATTCCCTCATCGGGTGTATCCTCGAAGGGTTCCCCGATCTCGATCTTGACGCCTGCGACGACCCATGTGTCTCCGATCCTCGCCTCCGCCGAGCCTTCAGCCTTCTCCACGACGCCTCTACGCACCGAGATCTCCCTATACTCCTCAGGGCCTCGGCCATCCATCCTCCTCCCCGATGCGATGGCATCGAGGATCTTACGCCTCTTCAGCTTTGGTATGATGCTTAGCCTACTCACCTTCCTTCACCTCCTCCACAACCTCCTCATATTTACGCTTCAAGGCCTCCCTCTGGAGCTCGTAGATATGCTGACAGCCCTCGATGGCCAGCTCTATACATCTCCTCAGCTCATCTGGGCTGAGGACGCCATCCATCTGTAGCAGCGTCACCTTATTCAGCCTCGGCATATAGGCCACGGGGACATCGGCCTCTCCGTATTTATCCTCATGGTCGTTTAGGTCGAGGATGATGTGGCCCTCGATCTTACCGGCGGCGCAGGCTGCGACCAGGTCTCTCATCGGTATCCCCGCGTCGACGAGGGCGACGGCTGCGGCTGTTATGGAGGCGCATCGGGTTCCACCGTCGGCCTGTAGAACCTCGGCGTAGACGTCGATGGATGCCCTCGGGAATCGCTCCAGGAAGATGGCCGGCTCCAAGGCGTATCGCATCACCATCCCTATCTCGGTATCCCTCCTAGAAGGCCCTGGACTCCTCCTAGGATGCGTTGAGAAGGGGGACATGTGGTATCGGCAGCGCAGCACGGCCATGTCGGGCTTAGCCAGATGCTTGGGATGCATCTCCCTAGGGCCGTAGACGGCGACGATTATCTTGTTGCGCCCCATCTCTATGTAGGCTGAGCCATCAGCGTTGGGTAGAACTCCGCTCTCGATCTTTATTGGTCTCAGCTCATTCCAGGCTCTCCCATCCACCCTTCTCCATTTCTCCTCACTCATTCTTCACACCTCTCATACGCATGATATATTCGTGAACCCTATTTGTCAGGCCCGTTGTATGGGCCTCCCTCTCAATCTTCCTAATTATGCTTACGATCAGCTCCTCATCCTCCCTGTCGGCGCATTGGATGAGGATGCGTCCATTCTCACCTATGACGAGCCTGCAGCCCGTCTCCTTTAGGATCATGCTCACCATCGACCCCTTCTTACCTATAAGCCTAGGAACCTTCGAGGGCGTCATCTCGACGATGAGTCCCTCATCGACCTTCCCCAATTCGCCGCCGAGGATCGACAGTATCGGCGTCCTCCTCCGGTCGAGGTCGACGACCTTAGCCACTATCGTGTCACCTATGTCTAGGAACTCCGTCATCACGAGCTCTGGGGTGAAGGGAACCTCCATCGCGTCTGGAACCTTCAATATGGCGTTCATGGGCGCGTTTATGTCGACGATCCACTGCCCCACATCGATGTCGACGACATATCCGATGACGATGTCCCCAACCATCGGCATGTATCCGGCTTCGAGGGCGATGACGGAGACCACGCCGCGGCCATACTCCACGAGGCCTACATGGGTGGCGTAAACTCTGCCTCCCATCCTATAGGTGTTATTCCCAGCCCTAATCCTACCCTCGTATAGTATGTCGCCAGGAACGACGATTGCCCTATTCTCGAAGTAGGCTGACAAGGCCTATCCTCTCATCATCCTCGTCTGGGCGCTCCCCTGCGTCGCCTTACCTAGACGATCGAGGAATTCAACCTGCATGGCGGCGGGGAGCTCCACCAGGGCCAGCCAGGAGCCGTCGCTCCCCCACTCCTCGCGTTTAACCTCAGCCATGCTCCTCACTAGGCCATAGGCCTTCGAGACGTATTCTGGAGGCACCTTTATGGCGATCTCCACGCTCTCCATGCTCAGCGGTAGTATGGGCCTCAGGGCCTTGACGACGTCTTTAACCTGCTCCTCTGGGTCTTTGAAGGGGTCTATGTTCACGTGGGCCTCCCTCATCGCCGCCTCGATGCGCGTCGGCGGATGGGGGAGCTTGGTTCTTGGGTCTACATAGGTTCTGGAGATTATGTTGATGATGGCTTTCCTTTTCCGCTCGATCATCTCACGCCTCTGCTCAGCTGTCAGCAGTAGGGTTCCACGCTTGAAGATTATCTCGGCCACCTTCAGGGGGTCGCTGGTTCCGAAGGCGGCTTCAAGACGCTCCCTCGACGCCTTCTCACCCTTCCTCGCATCTGTGAAGATCGTCTCGATCATCAGGGCTTCGGAGACGTCCTTGAGTTCACCCCTCTTGTAGGCCAGCCCCTTATCTGGGTGGACGATGATCTCGAATTTCTCCCCTCCACGGCTGTATCTGACGAGGGTGTATTTCTCGCTCATACCCCTCGCCTTCTACCCGAGGTATTTCTCCACCTCCTCCTCGCTGAGGCGTCTGAAGACGCGGGTCTCAAGGGGGATGACGGCCACCTTCACAACCTTAGAGGTGACCTCCCCATCCGAGGCCACCTTAATCGTCTCAACGGCCAGCTTGATCGCCTCATCGAGGCTTAGGCCATCCTTATAATGCTCCTCCAGATACTTATTCGCCTCATCACTCTTACGGCCTACAGCCGTCGCCTTGTATCCCCTATAGCTTCCGCTGGGATCCGTCATCAAGACCTTTGAACCCGTCTTGTCGACGCCCGCGAAGATCATGCTGACGCCGAAGGGTCTGACACCCGCATGCTGAGTATACACCTGTATTATGTCGCCGATCCTCCTGGTGAGGGTCTCTATGTCGACAGGCTCGTCGTAGAGGAGCCTGTGATACTGACAGGTGAGCCTCGCCTGATTTATGAGAACCCTAGCATCGCTGCTGAGGCCTGCGATGGCTACGCCGACGTGGTCATCGAGCTGGAATATCTTCCTGAAGTATTTAGGGTCTTCAAGCCTGCTCTCAGGTGTCTCATTGGCCGCCAGGACGGCTCCCTCAGGGGAGGAGACGCCTACGATGGGAGCCCCCCTCTTAACCAGCTCCATCGCATATTCAACCTGGTAGAGGCGGCCCTCTGGGGAGAAGATGGTGATCGCCCTGTCATAGGCCCTAGGCATGAACAACTCCTATCTCCACCAACCTCGAAGGCGTTTAGGCTGTGAACCACATCTAACTACTTAAACCTTTTTAAAAACCCTTTGG
>CALEIY010000143.1 GCA_937898665.1 Candidatus Bathyarchaeota archaeon
TCCACAAGCTCACCGGCCTCGCTTCGACCTTCGGCCTCGAAGAGTATCTCATAGACCTTACTCACCCGCACATCCTCAACGTTGTAGCCTAACCCCCTTAAGGCCCTCGCCGTCGTCTCTCCCTCGGGATCCGAGTAGCCGGGCTTGAGGCGGACGTATACCCTCGCCAGGTATCGATTCGGCATCAGGTATGATAGGCTTCAGGGCTATAAAGGGTTGGATGCTCGAAACGGTTATAACGGCCCTACGGCACGAAGAGTAGAGGCCTATGAGGATACTCATCTTCGGCCCCCCTGGCTCTGGGAAGGGGACGAGAGCCAGATTGATCAGCAGGCTTCTCAAGATACCGGTGATAACGACGGGGGACATGCTCAGAGATGAGGTTTCAAGGGGAACTGAGATAGGTTTGAAGGCTAAGGAGTATATGGATCGAGGTGAGCTCGTCCCAGATGAGCTGGTTATAAGGCTCGTCGAGGAGCGTCTCCACAGACCCGACTGCTCAGGGGGATTCATCCTCGACGGATTTCCCAGAAACCTCAGGCAGGCTGAGGCCCTCGACAGAATCCTCGGGGAGATGGGGATGGAGCTGGATCTAGTTTTGAACGTCGTCGTCGATCCGGAGATCGTCGTCGAGCGTCTATCCCTAAGGCGATGGTGTCCGAAGTGTGGGGCCATCTATAATTTGAAGTATGATCCGCCGAAGGTGGATGAGATATGCGACGAATGCGGTGCGAGGCTCATACAGAGAAGCGATGACAGGGAGGAAGTTGTCCGTCGACGCCTAAGGGTCTATGAGGAGCAGACGAAGCCGGTGTTGGAGCTCTACATCGAGAGAGGGTTGGTTAGGGAGATAAGGGGTGACATACCCATAGAGGAGATACCACGGGAGGTTGAGGAGGTTCTTAAGCCATACCTCGAAAGGGATTAGGGCTTCAACCATAGATCATAGCGGTGTAATCGGTGGAGGCGGCGAGGCTTAGGGGCCTCAAACCCTACTATGCGACGAGACTCGGCTCAGCATACCTTGGAGATGCAAGGGAGCTCCTGAGACATCTGCCCGACGGCTCCGTGAATCTCATCCTCACCTCACCCCCCTTCGCCCTGATTCATAGGAAGGAGTATGGAAACCCACCACCGGAGGAGTATATCAACTGGTTTAGGGGCTTCATAGGGGAGTTTAAGAGGGTTCTCAGAGCCGATGGAAGCCTCGTCCTCCACATCGGCGGGAGCTGGGTGAGGGGGGAGCCGAGGAAAAACCTATACAACTTCCAACTACTCCTCGAAATCTCCAAGGAGCTGAGGTTCCTACAGGACTTCTACTGGTTCAATCCGGCGAAGCTTCCCGCCCCAGCTGAGTGGGTGACGGTGAGGCGGATAAGGGTGAAAGACGCCGTGGATCCCATCTGGTGGTTCTCGCCGACCGCTAACCCAAAGGCGGATAATAGGCGTATCCTAACACCCTACAGCGAGGATATGAGGCGCATCCTCAGGGGGGAGAAGCATTACAGGTCGATGGAGAGACCCTCAGGGCATAGGATCACGGAGTGGTTCAGGAGAGGAGGCGAGGGGGCGATTCCACCCAACCTAATAGTCGCATCCAACACGGATTCGAGGGGGAAGTATATTCGTAGATGTAGGCTTTATGGCATCAAGCCCCATCCGGCGAGGTATCCGGCTGAGATACCGAGATTCTTCATAAGATTCCTAACCGACCCTGGAGACGTCGTCTTAGACCCCTTCGCAGGCTCCAACACCACTGGATGGGTGGCTGAGCGTCTAAGCCGTAGATGGCTGAGCTTCGAGATGAGGGAGGAATATCTCAGGGGGTCTATGCTCCGATTCGAGAGGGATGAGATCATGGAGGGCTTGGAGAATTATCCAGGCGGTGAGCCGAAGACATGAACAAGGATGTGAAATCCAGGAGGAAATGGCAACATATCCAGCTCCCATAAAGCTAAGGAGCATATTTCAAACTCCCCTGGAT
>CALEIY010000144.1 GCA_937898665.1 Candidatus Bathyarchaeota archaeon
CTTCGGAATATTAATCTAGGGTGGAGGGGAGAATCCCTAGGTGTCTCATGTGAGCGTTGAGAGGCCTACCCTATACTTCGATGAGCCTGGCCCTCAGAACACCGATGAGACCTTGAGGGCTGCTAAGAGGAGGGCTGAGGAGCTGGGCATAACCGACATCGTCGTCGCATCGACTCGGGGGGAGACCGGCGTGAAGGCTGCGGAGCTCTTCAAGGGCTATAACGTCGTCATTGTCACCCACGTCACGGGCTTCAGGGAGCCTGGAACCCAGGAGTTCTCACAGGAGGCCGCTGAGAAGATTCGTAAGCTGGGTGGAAAGGTTTTGACTGCGACCCACGCCTTCGCAGGTGTTTCGAGGGCGATTAGACGCAAGTTCGAGACCGCCACTCCCGTCGAGGTGGTGGCTCAGACCTTGAGGCTGTTCGGTCAGGGGACTAAGGTCTGCGTCGAGATCGTCGCCATGGCAGCCGATGCGGGTTTGATCCCCGTCGATAGGGATGTCATCGCCATCGCCGGAACGGGTAGGGGAGC
Source organism: Candidatus Bathyarchaeota archaeon (assembly GCA_937898665.1). Lineage (GTDB taxonomy): Archaea > Thermoproteota > Bathyarchaeia > TCS64 > B23 > B23. Next base: position 532 of record CALEIY010000144.1, read on the forward strand.
CGATACGGCGCTGGTTATCAGGCCTGCTCATGCGAGCAGGCTCTTCGACATGGCTGTGAGGGAGATTATAGCTAAGCCGAGGCTCTGAGCCTTATAAGTGGCAGCTACTTATAACGGATTTTTCCTTATATGCTCCTCTTATAGTAGCCTGGCCTCGGCGAGTAGATTGTTCCGTCTCTCATCAATATCCCTATCAGCCTTGAGGCCTCGTTTCGGTCTATGCCCTCCTCCTCTAGGGCCTCATATAGGTCTTCATCCTTCACGACGCCGCTCTCCCTCTCCAGTTTGGCTATGAGGCTCAGCACCCTCTGAAGCTTCACCTGTAGGCTTCGGGGTTTTCCAGTCATGATTACGTCGATGTCTATGGCTCCGGTTGTGAGGTCTATGCCAACCTGCTGTAGGCTGTATTGCATCAGGGCGATGACGGCCTCAGCATCCTCTATCGTGACCTTCTCCCTTAGATGGACTCTGGCTCTAGCTTCAGCCAATCTTATGAGGGACTCCAGTTGTCGGGGGGTGATGCTTATCGGCGATATCTCGCCGCCCTCCCTTGAGGCGCTGCGCATTTTGAGGTAGAAGTCCCTGAAGCGCTCCATCACCTCCTCCGTTATGACGGGCTTGATCCGCTTAGCATAGCCGATATACTTCCTCAGGAGCTCCAGGTCTATGGGTGGCTTCACAGGAGTCTTCGAATATCTATGCAGCTTCAATATATGCTCAGCCAGCTTCGAATCCCTCTCCTCCTCCGGTTGATCCCTGAGGACGAAGATGAGGTCGAAGCGGCTGAGGATGGTGACGGGGAGATTTATGTTCTCCGCCACCGTCTGATAGGGGTTGTAGCGTCCCAACGCCGGATTCGCCGCGGCTAGGATCGAAGTCCTGGCGTTCAGCGTCGCAACGATGCCCCCCTTAGCTATGGAGACAACCTGCTGCTCCATCGCCGGGTGGATTGCCGAGCGATCCTCATCCCTCATCTTCTCAATCTCATCGATGCAGCAGACGCCCATATCTGCGAGGACGAGTGCTCCGGCCTCCAGGACGAAGTTTCCCGTCCCCCCCTCCCTCACGACGGCGGCCGTCAATCCAGCAGCCGTTGACCCTCGACCAGTTGTGTAGAGGCCCCTAGGAGCAACCTTCGCCGCGAATTGTAGGAGCTGGCTCTTCCCCGTGCCTGGATCTCCGACTAGGAGGATGTTTATATCCCCCCTGATCCGGACGTCGGGGAGCTCCTTTGTGACGCCTCCGAAGAGGAGATACATTATGGCCTCCTTGATATGCTCATAGCCGTAGATCGATGGCGCTATCGATTGGAGTATCTTGCGATGTATCCAGGGGTCTGAGGCCAGCTCCTTTATCCGCTCCTCATCCTCGGGCGTGATCTCAAGCATCTCCAGCTCCCTGCTGCTCACCTCAACGTTGTTGGCCTCAAGGATGAGGTCGAAGGCCCTAAGGGTTCCGCCGCGGCCCTGCCTCTGAACCAGGTCGATGACGCCGACGATGGTCACCCTATCCCCAGGCCTCGCTATGTCGACGAGGTCATCCTTCAGGAAGACGTTCAGAGACCTCGGAAGCTGGCCTGGGGGGAGCTCCTCAGGCATCTCCTGAATCGTAATCCTCTGCGAATCTATGAAGGTGGACTCCTTAGGGTCGAGCTCGAAACCCCTCTTACGGCCGCAGGAGGGGCATTCAGTTGGAGTCCTGAGATACTGGGAGCCCTGCTCTAGATAGATGAGCTCCCCGCAGCTTCGACATCTGAAGACTGCCTTCGTCAGCAGCGGCATGACGGCTGTGGCTCTGACGATGATGCCGTTCACCATCACTAGTCGCCCTATGTGATCCGAGCTGATCCTGCGGAGTGGAGTCTCCTGGGGGAGCGCCCTGAACCTCACGTGGACTCTGCCGATCGCCTCGGCGTATTCAGGGTCTCTGATCCGGAGCTTGGATAGCACCACCGCATCGAACTTCGGTATATGTTCACTTGGATCGTTGAGGACGGCTCTCGCCAGCTCCGCGTCGAAGGCGTAGAGGTCTGGGAAGTCGATGACGAGGGACTTAGACCCCTTAACAGCCATCTCCGAGATGGCCTTCTCATACTTCAGGTCTCCCCTCGAATCTCTGAACTCCTCTATGAAGCGGGTGAAGGCCTCCTCCACCGCCATCAGCTCCGAGAGATTCATCGCTCACCCCCCACCCGCCTCATCTCACTTCTCCACTTGGATATGGCGCCTCGAACCTCCCTGTATAGGAGCTCCTCCTCCGGCTGCAATATCTCCGTGGGCGCCCTCGCCTCGGAGGCGGCCATCCTTACGACGCCGCCTATACGGCTCTCCACAATATCCCTATAGATGCCCCTCACCCTACCCAGCTGCTCCTCGCCTCTACGCCTCATACCCTCTAAGGTGAGGTAGGCCCTACGATAGAAGCCCTCGGGAAGCTCCGTCAACCTCCCCGGTGGATGAACCCGTTCACGGTAATGTATCTGAGTCCACTCCCCGCTGGTGATCCCCTCCTCCAGAAATCTCGCTAGGCCAGCCTCAACAAGCTCCCAGGCCACCCAGAGGGGGGCTGTAAACTCCTCCTCAGCCTCCACCTCCTCGATGATGATGCCCACCGTCTCTATGCGCCCAATCTTCCTGAGAGCCTGAAGCCGGACGGGAGTGTTCTCATACTCAAAGATGATGTCCTTCATGGTGGAGGCTATGGAGGACATCTCCATCCTATAGTCTCCCCGCTAATCCTTATCATTTTATTACAGCTAAACATTATACCCGTCCATAATACTTAAAATAACTGCGAATCCTCCGCCTGTGGAGAGGTCGGTGAAAGTGTCTCCCTCTCCCCCAATAGGCATAGATAAAGCCTCCTCCACCTCGTATTAGGCCTCGTATTATTCATATTAGGATTTTAGCTCCATGAAGCCCTTAAATAAGGGAATATGGAACATCACCCCTATCAGGATTCCAGATTTTAATCAGGTAGGGAAAGGGGAGTTATAATAGGGGGTAGAGGAAATCTTCACCTCGAAGCCGTGTACGATGAGAATAACACCTCGGGAGACCACGCCGCTTTAAGGCTGTTAGAGCTGGTTCGACGATTGATGGCCGATCCAAACGTCCGGAGCCTAATCGAGCATAGAGTCGGAGAGTTCCTAGAGATGAGGCATAGAGGCGGGGAGGATTGGTTTAGGGAGCTAGCCTTCTGCCTCCTGACAGCCAACTCAAGCGCCGAATCAGCCCTAAAGGCCCTGGAGGAGCTGGGTACCCTCATCTACCATGGAACGAGAGAGGAGATAGAGGAGGCGCTGAGGAGGAGCGGATACAGATTTCCGAGGCGTAGAGCCGAGTATATCGTCGAGGCGAGGAGGCATCTACCACGCCTAAAGCCCCTCATTGAACACTTCAAAAACCCAAAAGAGGTGAGGAGATGGCTGGTAAAATCCATCAGAGGCATCGGCTGGAAGGAGGCGAGCCACCTACTGAGGAACCTCGGACTCCTAGACGTCGCCATACTGGATAGACACATATTACGAGTGCTGAATCGCATCGGCCTGATAGATGGGGCTGAGGCCTCAAAGACGCCTCAAGGGAGGCGATACGAGGAGTTGGAGGAGCTCCTAAGATCGATGGCCGATGAGCTGGGCATACCCCTCGGCGTCCTAGACCTCTACCTCTGGTACATGGAGACGGGGAAAGTCTTAAAGTAGTATTTTATGGGCGGCTCTCCAAATCTAGATGGTATGAGGGTTGTAATCGAGGGTGAGGTTAGGGAGCTTAGAACCATCTGGAGGGAGGGACAGCTCGTCAAGCTGATCGATCAGAGGAAGCTTCCGCATAGGCTGGAGATCGCCGTTATGCGAGGTCATAGGGAGACGGCTAAGGCGATTAAGGATATGGTTTTGAGGGGGGCCGGAGCCATAGGGGTGGCCGCCGCCTATGGGATGGCTCAGGCAGCCCTAGAGGCGCGGCATCTCCCCCTCAAGGATTTCATGGCCTACATGGAGGAGGCGGCTCAGCGTATCAGGGCGACGAGGCCGACGGCCGTCAACCTCTTCCACGCCGTCGACCGATGCCTTAGGGCGGCGGGGGAGGGGGATGTAGAGGAGCGTGTCCGACGCATAGTGGAGGAGGCGGATAGGATTGCTGAGGAGGACCTTAGAGCCTCCAAGCTCATCGGGGAATACGGCGCCCAGCTCATACCCGATGGGGCGCGTATCCTCACCCACTGTAATGCAGGTGCCCTCGCCTTCATCGACTATGGGACGGCCCTCAGCCCGATTAGATATGCGCATAGGATGGGGAAGCGCATCTTCGTCTATGTCGACGAGACCAGGCCTCGATGCCAGGGGGCTAGGCTGACGGCTTGGGAGCTGGAGATGGAGGGGATACCCTACGCAGTCATCGCCGACAACGCAGCGGGATACTACATGCGTCGAGGCGAGATAGACCTAGTCATCGTCGGCGCCGATAGGATCGCGGCCAACGGCGACGTGGCCAACAAGATCGGAACCTATGAGAGGGCCGTCGTAGCCAAGGAGAATGGAATCCCCTTCTACGTAGCAGCTCCAAAGATGACCTTCGACCTCAAATGCCCATCGGGCGATGAAATCGAGATTGAGGAGCGCAGCCCCGAGGAGGTCATAACAGCCTGGGGCGTCGACGAGGAGGGGAACCCCACAAGGGTCTACATCGCTAAGCGGGGAACTCCAGCCAAGAATCCAGCCTTCGACGTTACGCCGGCCAAGTATATCACAGCCTTCATCACCGAGCGGGGCATCCTAAGGCCGCCCTATGAGGAGAGCATCCGGAGGGCCTTCGGCTAGGTGATGTAGAACTCATCGCCCTCCATGAAGGCTTGGGGGAAGAGCTACCTCATCGCCTCGATCAGCTTAGGCTGGAGTCGAGCCACGTCCGTGAGGGAGAGAATGCCCACCAGCTTAGACCCTTCCCCGCTTCGAATGACGACGGCAGCTTCTTAATCCCCCTCCTAGACATCGCCTCAACAGCCTCCTCTAAGGGCGTCGAGGGATAGGTCACGAGACGGGATGAGACATGATGTCGCAGACCCTAACCCGCTTGGGATCGAGGCCCCTAGCCACAACCCTATAGGCTATATCCCACTCGGTTACGATGCCGACGATACGCCCTCAGAGACGACGAGGCTGCTGATGCCATAAAGCCTCATAAGCCTCGCCGCATACATCACCGAATATCCAGGCTCAACGGTGACAACCCTCCTCGTCATACAATCCTCGACATGAGGGACATGATAGCCCCCTAGACGACGCTAGGATAACATTTATGGATAATGGAAACATACGCATCGAGGATCAAGATTTAAATCTCCGTCCGCCGAGAAATATGACGGCCGCACCCGCCCTAAACCCGCCCTAGCTCAATGGTAGAGCGTCCGGCTGTAGCTCCGCCCTCCTGGGCGAGGGCGTCCAGCCATTGAGCAGACACCGGATGGTTCCCGGTTCGATTCCGGGGGGCGGGACCATGCGGCCATTCTACATGGAGAAAAATGGGTTAGACTCTCTCCAGGGTTATTGGAACTATCCATAGGTCTCCAGGTCTCTTGGATGTGAATCTCAGTAGGCCTTGTAGTCTGCCTTCCCAGGCGTGTAGGTCTACCTCGACTCTGAATTCCTCCGCCATCCATCCCCTATAGGCCTTGGGGGGCTTGAATCGGTAGACGCCTCTCACCCTCCCCCTCTCGGCTGTGAAGTCCTCGAAGGGGGTTAACCGTCCATCCATGTCTGTGGCCATACCCCTCCTGGCGCCGCCGATGACTAGGTCGAGCTGATAGAAGCCGTAGGGGTGGTGATATTCGCCCCTCCAGTGCCCCTTCAGCGGCATCTCCTCATCCACCTTCAGGGGTTCCTCAACATATCTTGGATATTCATAGACCGAGAGGTCGAGCTGCTTGACGTTTCCCTCCTCATCGTATTCGACGGTCAGCTCATAGCCGTCGTAGGATGAGCCGTGGACTATGTAGCGTCCCTCATCCACCTTCTCTAGGTAGGCTCCGAGGTTCTCGATGATGAGATAGCCATTCCTCACCGTCAGCCTGATGGTCTTACCCTTCTCCCCATAGAGGCCTACGAGCTTACGCCACTCCTCAGGAACCCTCTGAACCCTTTCAGGGTTGAAGGGGGCCGCCTCGCCCGCTGCGAATCTCAGCGCCGTCGGAGCTGGAGGCCTCCATCCGGTTCCGTCGTTGAGGTTGCTTAGCCAGCATATGCCGACGCCAAGCTCCGGATAGAAGGCTACATGATTCGTGTAGCCGGGCATACCACCCGTATGGGCGAGCATCACATGGCCATCGTGGATGCTCCTGAACCAGGTCAAAGCCATGCCGCTCCTCGACGCCCCAGCCGGAGCCTGAAGCCTCTGCATCTCCTCAAGGGTCTCCTCCTCGAGGATGCGCCTCCCCTTATAGACGCCTCCATTCAGCTGCATGATGACGAAGTGTGATAGGTCGACGACCGTCGAGTAGAGGCTTCCAGCGGGATCTTCCGGCCTCGTCCCAAGATAGTAGGGCTCCACCCGCTTCAGGGGCTGATCTGGGCCTCCCCATCTCACATAGCCGGTGGCTAGGCGCTTCTCCATCTCGTGGGTCAACTCGAAGCCGCTGGATTTCATCTCCAAAGGCTTGAGAACATTCTCGACGACATACTCCGTGTAGGGTTGACCTGTGAAGGCTTCGATGAGGAGGCCCAGCATCGCATAGGCCGTGTTGCAGTATTCCCACCGCTCACCTGGCGGCCTAACGGCCCTGGCGGCCTCCTCGACATACTCCCTCAGCGTTGGGGCCTCTTCGAGCTTCTTGAGGATGGGTGGAACCCTTGTGGGCATTCCGGTGCGGTGGGTGAGGAGGTCCCTGATGGTAGGCCTCTCCTCATAGGGGCTTTTAATCTTGAAGCCGAGATGCTCCTCAACTGGATCGTCCAGCGTGAATCTCCCCTTCTCCATGAGCTGTAGGAGGGCGACGGTTACGACGGGCTTCGTAACCGATGCGCATCGATATACGGTGTCAGGTGTCGCAGGCTTCTTCGCTTCCAGATCTGCGTAGCCGAAGCCCTTGGCCCAGACCATCTCGTCGCCCTTGACGACGGCCACCGAGGAGCCTGGATGCTTACGGCATTCGAGTTCAGCCTCTATAAACCGTTCGAGCTCCTCGAACTCCATGCCGAGATGAAGAGGCCCCACAGTCTTTAAAGGATTTAGGCTATTCTATCGGGATCTCCTCACCCCGCTCGGCGGGCCACTCTATCTCTAGGACGCCAGGCTCAACTAGGCGGGCCTTAATCTCCTCCCTCTTCACATCCCTATCCAGGTATATGCGTATGATATGGCTCTTCTCGGTTCTCCTATACCTCACCCTGAAGGGTCTATAGGGGCCGAACCAGAATCCCCAGGGACCTATGTGGAAGGTGAAGAAATCCTCCCAGAAATCCCTCGGCATAGCTGCTCCCAGAGGGAGTCTCTCGAATCCCGAGGAATTAACCTTACGAGGATGATTGCGATGCCTGATTTAAGTTGCCATCTTGAGGGCTGCCTTCAATAGTCCCCTGTATAGCTGCATATCCGTCATGTTGACGACGGGTATCTCCGTCCCCTTCCCCACCTCCAGCAGCCTGACATATTTAGGCATCTCCGCTATGCAGAGTTGGCTTATGTAGAGTTCTCCACTCTCCATCTCTATCTCCAAGGCTCTCTCATAGACTTCGAGGCAGAGGAGGTGGCCGTCGACCCAGAAGAGCCTGTTAACTCCATAGGTGGCTGCGCACCAGGCGAGGTTCTCAACGCTTCTATGGTCGACGCCGAGGATGACGATCCTCTTCGTCGGCCTAACCTCGATCTCCATGGGACTCAATCTGTTTAAGCTTTCAAAACCCTATTTATGCGTTGTAAAAAGGCTTAG
>CALEIY010000145.1 GCA_937898665.1 Candidatus Bathyarchaeota archaeon
AGAGAGGTCTCGTGGGCTCGGAGATGTGTATAAGAGACAGTTGTAAAGGCGCATGACCCTGAGCATAGGAGGGCCTATGTGAAGAAGTTTTACGGGATGATCGAGGCTGGCTCCTATGATCAGGGTGAGATTCCCATCCTTTATCTTAGAGCTCCAATTGTTTACCCCGTCATCGACGACAGCCTCGTCATCAAGGATAACCGAGAGGAAGTTTGGAGATATGTATCCGGCTCGCCATCTAAAATTACATCCAAATATTTTGAGGATAAGCCTGGGAAGGGATCTGTGATCGAGCTAACAGCCCTTGATCACGTCTCGATCATGAAGGTCACATTTCCAGGGTATTCCTCTCAGGCGAGGCTTGTCTTCGACTGTCGAAGCTTCAACTTCTACGGGGAGGAGATTCCCAGCTACAATAAGACTATTGAGAGGATCGACGGTCAGACTTGGAGGATTAAAGCCGATTTAATCGGGGAGGTCGCAGCCTCCGCCTATGTAGTGATCAGATTCAGCGAGGCCTTCAACGCCTGGGGGACATTCCAAATCGTCGATGGGACGGAGAGCATAACTCCAGGATCCGACTCCGTAAGCGGGGAGGAGGTCGGCTTCTACGTGGATTATACATCGGCCTCAACTGTTGAGGTTCTGTTCAGCCTCAGCTTCAAAGACTTCACGACGGCTGAGGGGTATCTCTCGGAGTATAATGGGGTCTTCGACGATGCCGTCGAGGAGTGCCGCTCCTCGTGGAATGAGGCTCTAAGCCGAATTGAGGCTGAGGCTCCTGACCCTGTTCTCAGATGCCTATACACGAATCTCTATGCCATTCTCTTCAACATAGTCCACTATCCAGATGGGGAAAGCCCCCTCCTAGGAGAGTATGCCGCCGATGTCGTCGATGTGGCTTCAAGCCCCACGTGGAATCGTTATCGATACGGCTTTCATCGATGCCTGTGGGATGAGGCCCGTAACGTCTATCCGCTGATTGCGCTGCTCTACCCCGAGGCGATGACCAAAATTCTGGATACGCTGCTGGCATCTCATAGCAGGCTTGGCTTCATAACGCAGCATGAGGAGTTCATCGTTGGGAGAAGCGATCATAGTTGGCTTGACTGGTCTGCGACCACCTTTCTCTGGGCTTACCAGATGGATGTAGATTATGACTACGCCTCAGCCATCCCCGCCTTGAAGGATACTCTCAGCCGCTATGTCTCAGAGTTCTGGAGTCTAGGCTATGTCCCTGGAGATAAGATGGCTGACTACGTCACCCGAACCTATGAGCATGGCGTCAGCTGCCTCCACCTCGCCCTCCTGGCGAGGCATCTAGGCCTAGAGGAGGATTATCAGCACTACATTCAGTATGCCAGGGTTTGGCTGAATAACTGGGATGGCTCGGCTGAGTATCCCAGGGGGAGGGACAGCGCTGGGGAGTGGATGCCCCTCGGCGAGGGCTTCTTCGAGGGAGACCATGAATCCTACCGGTTCTATTCGGCTATGACGGATCCCATAGGCCTATGGGATGAGCTCCCCGAGCTTCCAAGCCTCCTTAGAGACTTCCTCCTATACAGGGTTCACTTCAACGACTGCTTCCTCCACTACTTCCACCTCCCAATCTATGCTGGCCTCCACAGCTGGAGTCAGTGGTATCTCAGAGGCTTCCTGATGCCGCTGCTCCTCTATATAAAGCCCTTCGAGGCCAAGGGGTCGCCGGAGCCGGATGGATTGACGTTTCCCCACGTGGCGGGAGGCTTCCTATACCCCTCAAATGCGGCTTTAACCCTCTGGCTGCTGCTGGGCCTCACACCCCAATTAGCCTCCGGCTGCCTCCTATTATCGCCACCCCTCGTCGACAGGGCCGTGCTACATACAGGCCATGGAGACATCACCATAGAGGTTGAGAATCAATCCTATCCGCTAAGCGAGTTCATCTACCCTGACTGTCCAGGAGACCACTACCGCTTCATGCGCCTCAGCCTCAAAGACAGCTGCCTCATCCTAGCCCCTGAAAGCGGCCTCGACAACAGACCCCTGGCATACAAGACGGAGCTCCAAGACTTCACCTTGAGGCTTAAAGCCCGATGGGAGCCTGCCAACACCGGCAGCGAATTCTGGCTCATCTTCAGATTCAGAGACTTGGAGAATTACTGCGTCGTTAAGATGAGGAACGACGGCCTCACAACGCTGGAGAAGAAGGAAGACGACAACTGGACACTGCTAACTGAGGCCTCCTACCAGCTACCGGCCGACAGCCAGTTCCACGATATAGAGCTGAAGGTTGAAGGGGAGAGCCTAACCCTCAAGGTAGATGGGGAAGTCATACTCACCTATGATGGCCTCCCCCTCTGGACTGGCCTCATAGGCCTCTCAGCCTTCAAATCCGCTGATCAGACGCCCTACATATACGTCGACAGCCTCACCATCCAGGACGATGGCGGCAGCACGCTTCTAAGCACGGACTTCACAGACCCATGCTACATACAGGCCATAGAGATCGATGGAAGACCCCTAGACAGCCTCCTCATAGACCCTCTAACCCTGGTGGGGAAGACCCTTAAGATAAGGCTCTCATCGACTCCGAGGAGGAGGCCCCTGATAACAGCAATACAAGGCGGAGCCGTAAAGGATGCGAGATACGATGCCACTTCGAGATGGATGAGGATGACGATAGACGGCCCCGAAGGCGTAACGGCGCAGCTCATAATAGACTGCGCAGACCTGGGTGAACCCACAGCCATAAGGGGGGCAAAATCCTACAGCTACGATCCCAAGACAGGCCTATTGAGGCTCACAGCGGAGCTCCACAGCCCCACAACGATAGAGGCCTCATGGAGCATAGACCCGAAGAAGCTCCTCGTCGACCTCCTCTCAGACCCCGAAGACGGCGTGAAGGTCTACGACGATGAGGGACAGCCGATTCCAGGAAGGGTATCAGCAGCCTGGCCTGATGAACACATTTTTAAAGAGGCTGACTGGCAGATAACAGTCGGCCCCGTCGCAGGGGCAAGAGCCGAAGTCCTAGACATAGGGGCACGGCACAAGGCCATCAGGGAGCATATACAGCTCTCGATATGGGTGCTCAGGAGGGGGGAGGCCAACTACACACCTGAGAGGCTGCGCCGAGACCTCATCCGAGAGGTAGAACGAATACTCTTCAAAGCCATAAACAACCCAGGCGGAGACATAGAGCATATCCTGTCTCT
>CALEIY010000146.1 GCA_937898665.1 Candidatus Bathyarchaeota archaeon
CGGCCCTTTAGGCGTAGGTATCCTCCGTCGTAGCCTGCGACGTAGGTGTATCCTCTCCTCTCGTTGTAGTGGCAGTCGAAGACTTTCACTACCCAGAGCTGCTCCCTGGGCCATAGGTAGGTGTATAGGGAGTAGGTGTAGAGGGAGAGTAGGAGTATGGCTGCGATGATTAATGATGCCTCCTCCTTGTTCATCCTTCATGGATGTCTCTTAATGCCTTAATTCTTTATCGCCAGGTTGAGGATCGCCTTGGCGAGGGCCTCTGAGCCGCTTTTAAGTCGTGTCCCCCCTCTTCTCTCAGCCTCCTCTATGGCTTTCAGAAGCCCCTCTGGGTTTGGTCTCCATAGGAGGGGGGCGTTGAGCTTCTCTGCGAAGAGCTCCACGTCCCGGGGCTTCGCGGCTTTCGCCCATCTCGGATAGTTGACGATGACTATGGGCTTCTTGTAGGCTGCTGCCTCCATGGGTGTCGCCCCTGGGGGCGAGACGACGACCCTCGCCCCAGCTATGAGCTCCTCGAAGTTCGACGAGTAGCGGAAGACCCTCCATTGGGGGTGTTTCTCTCTATAGGGTTTTGGGTCTATTCGACCGGTTTGGAGGATGACTTCTTCGAGGCCGCTCTCCGATGCGGCGTCTAGGAGCTCCCTGTAGCCGTAGGTTCCCCCTGTTATGAGGATGTAGCCTCCATTCCAGGGTTTATATCTCGGCCTTGGGAGTAGGGGGCCAAAGACGACGCCTCTTAGGAATCTGGTCTGCTCCTCCCACTGTAGGGCTGTTAGGGTTGAGAAGGATTGTAGAAGCTTCGCGGTTTTAGACGGCGCTATCAGCCGCACTCGATTCTCGATGTTGACTAGGGGTATGCCCCTAATCCAGGATGTGAGGGCTGGGGGGATACAGAAGTTTCCCCCTGTACTCACCGTCACCTCCACTTCCCTCGGCACCTTTCTCAGGGCCTCGTAGAGGGCTTTGAGCATTCTCAGCGTGAATCTCCAGGTTGGCGTTGTGGGATGCCTCGGCCTCGTCAAGGTCTCGACGGCTCCATACTGCTTCAATTGGGGTGTGAGGGGGTCATCCCGTGGGGCGAGGAAGTATAGCTCGGTTTCCCCCCTCAGCTCCTCCGCTATTATTTTAGCGGTCGCCGTGTGTCCCCCGCCCCCTGCGAGGATGAGGATCAAGGCTGACTCCCCTATAGGTTGAGGAGGAAGGAGCCTATACAGATGAGGGTCTCCAGGGCTATGAGGATCAGTGTTACCTCCCACTCCTTGAAGTGTCCCAGCCTCATAATTATATGGGTTAGCCCTCTGATTTTCCCCTCGTAGGTTAGCGTCCCATCTGGCTGTAGGATGCCGTAGCTCTCAGCCTTGAAGGCTGAAGCCGCTTTGAGGAAGGCCTCTATGATCCAGGGGGTGAAGCAGAGGATGGCGAAGCGCTCCATGTTCCCTATGATGGTTGAGGCGGCGCAGACGGCTCCGATGATGTAGTTTAGGTCTCCTGGGAATATCCTCGCCGGATACCAGTTGTATCTCAGAAAGGCTAGGAGGGCGGTGGCGAAGGAGAGGCTGAGCAGCGCAGCCGCCTCTCTTCCATGTATCATGGCGTAGATGCCGAGGCTTAGGTGGAGGACGGCCCCCATGCCTGCTTCGAGGCCGTTGAAGCCTGCGAGGAAGTTGGTGGCGTTGGAGCAGCATAGCACCCCTATTGGAATGAGGAGCAGCGGATAGAGGATGCCGAGCTCCACTCGCCCTATGAAGGGTAGGGTCATGTGGCTGACGCCTGCGTTGACGGCTACGAGGGGTGTCGCCGCTGGGAGGGGGATGAGGAAGTAGAGCCAGGCAGGTAGGCCTCGACGCTTCAACCTCTCAAAGCCCTCCTGCCCTTCCCTCCTTCCGGTTAGCGATGTTAGGACGTCGAAGATGCCTATGAGGGTGATGATGAGGGTGGTGCTGAGGGCTGCTAGGATGTCGATCAGCTCTGGGAAGCCTCCGGAGAGGAAGATTTTGAGGCCGATGTAGAGGAAGACGCCTCCGAGAAGCCCTGCGACGACGGCTGGCCCCCCCATCTCGGCCACCCTGCGTCTATCAGCCTTCATCACGTCGACGCCGACTATTCCAGCCGCCTCCAGGAAGTCTATGAGCCTCGGCGTCAATATGTAGGTGACTGAGAAGGAGAGCAGCATCGAGTATGCGAGATAGGGGAGGCTCACCGAAAGGCCCCCATCGAGATTCTCCACCCATCCTTTTATCCCTTTAGGCCCTTTAATCAAACCGTGTTAAGACCCCTCATCGTCGACGCCCTCGGCAGCGGTAGAAGCGGCAGAAGGGCGACTCTCGACGCCATAGGGGCTGGCCCAAGGGCGGTGGCGGGGGTTCTGGAGCTTAGGGGTCTGAAGCCCAGGATCATCATCGCCGAGGAATTCCTGAGGGGAGGCCTCAACCTAAAGGGCTTCAACCTACTGCTGATAAGCGCCATGACGGTGGATCAGCCGACGGCCCGCCGCGTCGCATCCCTATGGAGGAGACTCAACTCCGACGCCCCGATAATCCTGGGAGGCCCCATCGCCTCCGATCCCGCTGCCCTACTCAGGGTTGGAGGTGACATAGCCGTCATCGGCGAGGGGGAGAAGACCCTGGAGGAGCTCCTAAACCTGCTGATCGAAGACCGCCTCGATGAGGGTTTGAGGAATTTGAGGGGAGTCGCCTATCGAGGGGAGGGGGGCGTCAGGGTTAACCCTCTAAGACCTGTGATGAGTAGAGTTGAATATGATGGCTATAGGCCCTCAACGAGGGTTGTCAGGGATTACCCCCTCTACTACGCCGCCAGGGTCTATGTGGAGGTCTTGAGGGGGTGTAGCAACTATTATAGGCCCATCGTGGAGGAGTGTATCCGCTGCGATAGGTGTCGGAGCGGAGGCCTAACTGAGCGATACGACTGTCCGGTGGGCATACCCCCAGGCTGCGGCTACTGCTCCGTTCCAAGCCTATATGGGCCTCCTAGGAGTAGGTCTGTGAGCCGTATCCTAGAGGAGGTTGAGGAGCTCCTTGAGATGGGTGTTAGACGCCTAGTGCTCAGCGCCCCAGACATATTGGATTATGGTCGAGACCTCCTCGTGGAGCCTGAGCCGCTGACCGATCCCAGGGAGCCTGAGCCTAACTACGACGCCCTTGAGGAGCTCCTCTCAACCCTCACGGATCTAAAGCCCATAAGGAGTGGTGAGGCCTCGCTGATGGCTGAGAACATCAAGCCATCGCTGGTGACGGAGAGGGCTGCGAAGCTATTGGGTCGATACCTCTCGGGGACACCTATAAACATAGGCTTCGAGACGGGATCGGAGTCTCACAGCCGACTCCTGGGGAGACCCTCAACGCCGAGGGAGTGTCTCACAGCCATAAGGAGGCTGAGGAGGGCTGGATTGAGGCCCCAAGTCTACTTCATCCACGGGCTGCCAGGCCAGAGCGTTGAGACCGTTGAGGCATCCATCAAGGCCATCTGGAGCTCCATCCAGGCGGGGGCCGATTGGATCATCCTCTACAGGTTCACACCCCTACCCATGTCAGCCTTCGCACATATGCCTAAAGCCCCACCAGCAGCCCGAGATCCCCTAAGCAGAAGGCTGAGAGAAAACGTTTCAAAGGCGAATAAAATGTTGAAAGGCCGCTGGATAGGGAGAAAGCTGAAGGCCATCATCGATGGGAGATACATGAAAGATAGGAGATTCCACGTCGCCTACCCCATGCCCCACGGCCCAGTCATCCTCATAAAAGACGCCGAGAGACTAGAGGGCAAAACAGTGGAGATAACCATCACCTCAATCACCTCAGAGAGAGTTATGAAAGGCATCATCACATCCATAAAGGGGAATAAACACTTCGTGACCCTTTATAAATCCCCCAACAGATTCAACGCTCACGAAGCACAGCACAAAACTTATAGCAGCTTTTCTAGAGACATTAATACAGAATCCCCATAAAAAGGGTCTGAATCTCACAAAGAGAATTGAAAG
>CALEIY010000147.1 GCA_937898665.1 Candidatus Bathyarchaeota archaeon
GCCGTAAGGGTTGCGATGGAGATAGCGCCTAAGAGGAGGAAGAGTGGAATCCTCCCATCGAGGGAGGAGGTTGTCGAATGGGCTAAGCGTTGTAGACGATGCCTCGAATGCCGCAGGGCATGTCCAAATGATCTGCCTATCCCAGAGGCGTTGGAGAAGGCTGCGAAGGGAGACCTATCAGCCCTCGAGGCCCTCTACGAGGATTGTATAGGATGTGTGAGATGTGAGAGCGCCTGCCCACAGGGGATACCGATCCACAGCCTAATAGCCTCCGCAGCGAGGGAGCGCATGGCCTCCGAACGATTCAAGATCAGGGTTGGCCGAGGAGCGGTGCAGGACGTCGAGATAAGACGTGTAGGCGGACCCATAGTCCTCGGAGAGATTCCAGGGATAGTCGCCCTCGTAGGATGCGCCAACTATCCCAGGGGCGGGATAGAGGTGGCTGAGATCGCCGAGGAGTTCGCCAGGAGGAATTACATCGTCGTAGCGACGGGATGCGCTGCGATGTCGATGGCGATGGTGAAGGATGAGGAGGGTCAAACCATCTATGAGAAGTATCCAGGGGTCTTCGACGCTGGGGGAGTCCTAAACATAGGCTCCTGCGTCTCCAACCCCCATATAGCTGGGGCTGCCATAAAGATCGCGAGGATATTCGCCAAGAGGAATCTGAGGGCAAACTATGAGGAGATAGCTGACTACATCCTCAACAGGGTTGGAGCCGTGGGCGTAGCCTGGGGAGCGATGAGCCAGAAGGCGGCTTCAATTGCAAGCGGCTTCTGGAGGCTTGGAGTCCCAGTCATCGTAGGCCCCCATGGAATGAAGTATCGACGAATGCTCCTCGGCAGACGTGAACGGGAGGAGGATTGGTACGTCTACGACGCCAGGACGGGTGAGCGGGTATACGTCGGCCCAGCCCCCGAGCATCTCTTCTATGCCGCGGAGACAAAGGAGGAGGCGATGGTGATGATAGCTAAGCTGGTTATGCGGCCCAACGACACGACGAAGGGCAGGGCCATAAAGCTGACCCACTGGATCGATCTCCACAAGAGGTTCTACGGCCGTCTCCCCGATGACCTACACCTCTATGTGAGGAGGAAGGCGGACATACCGATAACGATGAGGGATGAGATCATGAAATTCCTGGAGGAGAAAGGGTGGGAGGAGAGGCCGATACCAGACCCAACGCTGCTTAAAAGACTGATAAGGGGGTGAAGGCCATGATGCGTGGAGAATCCTGGCAGACGGCTGAGATCCCAGGGCCAAAGAAGGCCCATGTGATCACCGATCCCAGGATCGTCGCCTCCCTCATAAAGCGGAGCTCCAGGCCGATACTGGTCGTCGGAGGCGAGGCCGATGAGGCTGTCGTCAACTATGCCATAGAGCTTTCAAGGGCCGTTGGGATGCCCATAGCGGCGACGCCCTCAACGCTGAAGGCCTTCGCAGAGAGGGATTTCAAGGAGGCCTACCCCTTCTCGGCTGTTGAGATCGGGGAGAGGCTTAGGGATCCCGACTGGGAGGGCCTCGACGGCTCTGGGCAGTATGACCTGGCGCTCTTCATTGGCTTCAAATATTACGTCTCCTGGCTCATCCTCTCGGGGCTTAAGCACTTCGCTAGGAGGGGGGAGGGCTACCTGACGACGGTGAGCCTCGACCCCTACTATCAGCCCCACGCCTCCTGGTCTCTCCCAAACCTGACGAGGGAGAGGTGGGAGGAGAACATTAAAGGGCTGCTTCATCATTTGGGGAGGTGATATGAGATGTCCTTCGAGGATATACCGGTTGACGTAGGCATAATCTACGAGGGCGAGAGGATAAGGTGGAAGGACACCTTCGTCGAACTTGGCGGCCCAAGGGTTGAGCACAAGTTCGAGCTGGTTAGGGTTAGACCCCTAGACCAGGTGGAGGATGGCAAGATCACCATCATAGGGCCAGACCTGAAGGATATGGAGCCAAAGTCGACGCATCCCCTCGGCATACTCGTCGAGGTGGCTGGAAAGGAGCTTGAGGAGGAGATGGAGGGAGTCTTCGAGCGGCGGATCCACGAGTTCATCAACTACATCCAGGGCTTCATGCACCTCAACCAGAGATACGACATCCACCTGAGGCTGAGCATGGCCTCCTATAAAAAGGGCTTAAACAGCTTCGAATACGTAGGTAAGGTTCTCATAAGGCTCTACAAATCCGAGATACCAATCATAGAGAAGATCCAGGTAACCTTCATCACGGATCCCGAGAAGGTTAAGGAGCTATACCAGGAGGCGTTGAAGGTCTATGAGGCTAGGGATGCGAGGATAAGGGGGATGAGGGATGAGGATGTCGACGTCTTCTACGGATGCACCCTCTGCCAATCCTTCGCTCCAACGCATGTCTGCGTTATAACGCCTCAGAGATACGCCAACTGTGGAGCTATAAGCTGGCTCGATGGGAGGGCCGCCTCAAGAGTCGACCCGAAGGGGCCGATCTTCGTCATAGAGAAGGGTAAATGCCTAGACCCGATAAAGGGGGAGTATGAGGGCGTAAACAAGGTGGTGAAGGAGAAGTCGGGAGGCGTCATCGAGAGGGTCTGGCTCTACACAGCCTTCGGCTATGAGCATACATCCTGCGGATGCTTCGAGGCGGTAGCCTTCTACATACCCGAGGTCGACGGCCTAGGCATAATCGACAGGGACTTTAAAGGTAAGGCCGTCAACGGGTTGACGTTCTCAGCCATCGCCGACATCACAGCCGGAGGAACCCAAGTCGACGGATTCCACGGCATCTCCATAGAGTATATGCGCTCACCTAAGTTCCTACAGGCAGATGGAGGCTGGAGCAGAATAGTCTGGGTGCCGAAGAGGGTGAAGGAGAAGGTTAAGGACTTCATACCCCCAGAGCTCGTCGACAAGATCCCGACGGAGGAGGATGTCTCAAACGTCGAGGAGTTGAAGGAGTTCCTGAAGCGGGTGGGCCATCCAGTCGTTGAGCGTTGGAAGGCCATGGAGGAGGCTAAGCCACCGGAGGAGGAGAAGCCGGCTGAGGAGGCCGTCCTCGGGCCGCTGCCAACGGTGACGGCGACGGTTGGAGGCTTCAGAGTCATCTTTGAGAACGCCAGAATCTACGCCGATAGGGTGATCATAAAGCGGATCAAGTAGGTGAAGGGGATGGAGAAGAAGGAGAGGGAGGACACCATCTCCAAGTGGCTCAAAGACCTGGAGGAGCTAATCCTAGAGAACTTCCAGATGGAGGTTGACCGCCTAGAGCTGATACTCCAGCCACAGGTCGTCAAACCCCTACTGGAGAGGGTTGCCCCTGCTAAGCCGACGGAGCTCCTGAGGGAGGAGTTCAAGCCCCCCATCAGGGAGTATCCAGGTCAGGTCGTCGAGGTCGTCCTAGGGGCGACGAGGGCTGAGGGAGGCTCCAGATGTCGATCCATCACCATAGGAGGGGAGAAGACTCCAGCCTTCTACCTCTTCGAGGGCGTCCAGCCCCATAGGCCCGTAATCGTCGGCGACGTCTTCGACATGGAGATAAGCCTACCAAAGCCCGTTAGGGAGAGCCTCGGAGACGTCCTCTCAGACCCAGCTGAGTGGGCGAGGGTCTACGTCGAGAAGTACGGCGTCGACATGATCGACATAGAGCTCATCAGCACGGATCCACTGTTGAAGGATACACCCGCCAGGGAGGCCGCCAAGACCGTTGAGGAGGTCCTCCAGGCTGTCGATGTCCCCCTCATCGTTGGGGGTTCGGGGAATCCTGAGAAGGATGGTGAGGTGTTGATGAAGGCGGCTGAGGTGGCGGAGGGTGAGAGGGTTCTACTCAGCTCTGCAACCCTCGACCTCTATGAGCCGATAGCCGAGGCGGCTAAGAAGTATGGCCACGTCGTCCTCGCCTGGACCTCCCTGGACATAAACCAGCAGAAGGAGCTGGATCGACGCCTCTTCGAGTATCTCCCAAGGGAGCGCATCGTCATGGATCCAACCTCGGCGGCCCTCGGCTACGGCATCGAATACGCCTTCACCGTTATGGAGCGGATGCGCCTCGCAGCCCTCTGGGGGGATGAGGAGCTCCAGATGCCGATGGCAGCCGCCACCTCCAACTCCTGGGCTGCTAGGGAGGCCTGGAAGAAGGCCCCTGAACTCGGCCCGAGGAGGCTGAGGGGGCCGCTCTGGGAGACCATCGCATCGCTCACCTTCCTCTTGGCGGGTGTCGACATGTTCATAATGCTCCACCCAGCGGCGATGAGGACGCTGAGGGATGTCATAGACTGGCTTATGGCTGAGGGTGAGGCCGTGAAGACGGCCTATGAGGATTGGGTCTCCATGGAGGTGTAGGCGATGCCGAAGAGGGTTAGCCCAATAGACATATTCAACCTCCTGCCGAAGACCAACTGCGGTGAATGCGGCGAGGAGACCTGCTTCGCCTTCGCAACAAAGCTGGCCGACAGGAAGGTTGACCTGGAGCTGTGTAAACCCCTCTTCGAGGAGGGCTTCAAGGAGAATCTGGAGAAGCTTAAAGCCCTGTTGAGGCCCGCCGTCCTGGAGATTAGGATTCACAGCCCCTCAAGGGAGGTTCGCATAGGCGGTAAGGTTGTGATGTATAGGCATGAACTCCGCTACGACAACCCCACGGCGATAGCGATAGCCGTCAGCGACACAATGCCTGAGGAGGAGATGCTCGCTAAGGTGAAGAGGGCTGAGGAATTCAAATACAGCTACATCGGCATGGACCTGACACTCGACATGATCGCTGTAAGATGCGTCTCAGGAGACCCAGACAGATTCGGTGAGAGGGTTAAGAAGGTTGCGGAGGCAACGGAGATGCCGCTCATCCTCTGCTCATATGATCCAGCTGTGATGGAGAGCGGCCTCTCAGCCCTTAAGGATTCTAGGCCCCTCATCTACGCAGCCAATAAGGGTAATTGGAAGGAGATGGCTGACCTCGCCCTGATGTATGGCTGCCCCCTCGTCGTCTCAGCCCCAGGAGACCTAAATCTGCTGAGGTCTTTGACGAAGACCCTCCTCGAATACGGCGTTGAGGAGCTGGTTCTCGACCCTGGAACATACCCCGATGAGGGCTTGAAGACCACCATCAACAACTTCACCATGCTAAGGAGATGCGCCTGCGAGCTTGAAGACGAGCTTTCAGGATTCCCCCTCCTCGCCGCCCCAATAGTCGCCTGGAAAGGAGAGGAGGATCCAACTATAAAGGCGTGGAAGGAGTCCTATCTCGCCTGTATGCTCATCCTCAGGTTCGCCGACATAATCATCCTAAACAGCATCGAGACCTGGTCGATACTGCCAATAGTCATCCTAAGGCAGAACATATACACGGATCCCGTTAAGCCTGTCAGCGTTGAGCCTGGATTGAGGGTTATAGGTAACCCGGATAGGAACTCCCCTGTGCTCTACACTACGAACTTCGCCCTCACCTACTACACCGTCATGGATGACATAAGGGACCTCGACTGCTATCTCCTCGTCGTAGACACCGAGGGAATAAGCGTTGAGTCAGCCGTTGCCGGGAGGAAGCTGACCGCGGAGAAGGTGGCTGAGGCGATAAAGGAGACGGGTATAGAGAAGCTCGTCGATCATAGGAAGATCATATCACCTGGATTGGCTGCGAGGATAAGCGGTGAAACCGAGGAGTTATCAGGCTGGGAGGTCCTCGTAGGTCCCAGAGACTCGTCGGGGATTAAGGATTTCATAAAGAAGAGGTTCTACGGCGAGGGCTGATAACCCCCTCCTTCTCTTCCACCAGCCCCTCCCTCAATAGCCTCTCCAGATGTCTCTCAACGGTTCTGGGGGCTTCGCAGACCTTTAGATCGTTGACGAGCAGCCTCTTCAACTCATCCACCTCCATGGGGCCTCTGCTCTCCAGCTCCCTTAGGATGTGGTCTCCCACCGTTGGATGGCCTATCGCCTCGAAGAAGGCTTCGACGAGGATGTCCCCAGCCTCCTGCATCAGTGGCTCTATTGGATCCATGGATGCTAGACAGTAGTGTTCATTCCCCTCGTTGGAGTGCTCCTGCATTATCTTCTCCTTCAGGGCCATGGGATCCCTGTAGGGGTGGGAGATGAGCTTCTCCGCGACGCTTCGAGCTGAGCCGCAGGGGGTGTCCCTAAGCACCTCTATACGCTTTATGATGCCCCTATCCTCGTCGAGTTCAACCCTCAGCTTTGGTCTCCCCATCTTCTCCAGCAGCCTTGAGATATAGGGGTCTTCACTCTCCTCCAATATGCAGTAGGGCTTCGGGAATTCGCAGTGTATCCCCAGCTTTTCAAGGTCATCCATTATCGTTTTTAGGCCTTGGGGTATCCGCTCCCTGTCGTCGAGGGGGTATAGAACCGACTTGGCCTTAAGCCTCTCAGCTATTGGGGGTATGAGATCTCCGAGCAGCGGATGGATGTCGAAGACTAGCAGCAGATCGCATTCGACGATGGGCATGCTCTTCGGAATATACTTCTCAGGCTCCTCCCAGAGATTCTCCAGGACATTCGGCTCGTCGGGATGCTCCTCCTCTATGGTCTCAGGTTGGAGGTTGTAGATGTAGACGATCTCCCCTCCGAAGCCGTGGTAGGCGAGGTTGTCTATGAACTGCTCCCCCGCTGGGCCTGAGTAGATGATGTATATCCTCATGGCTCCTCACCCAGGAGCTCCAGGCAGCGTCTCACACCCTCAACGGCGTCCTCGGCATAGGCGTCGGCTCCGATGCTCTTGGCGAACTCCCTGGTGACAGGTCTGCCTCCAACGATGATCTTAACCCTATCCCTCAGTCCTCTCTCCTCCAGCGCCTTGATGACCCTCTCCATGTAGGGCATCGTCGAGGTCAATAGGGCTGACATACCGAGGATGTCAGGCTGCCACTCCTCAACCGCCTTGGCGAAGCTCTCCTCATCGACGTCTATTCCGAGGTCGATAACCTCGAAGCCATTCGCCTGTAGCAGGATGGCGAGTATCGACTTCCCTATGTCATGTATATCCCCCTTCACCGTCCCCAATACTACCCTACCCCTCCTGGGGCCGCCTCTCCCCCTGCTTAGATGAGGCTTTAGAAACTCTATGGCCTTCTTCATATTCGACCCAGAGACGATGAGGTCTGAGGTGAAGTAGCGTCCCCGCTCATATCCCCGACCTATCTCGTCCAGGCCTCTGGAAAGCTCCTTGAAGATCTCGTAGGGATCGACGCCCTCATCGAGGCGCTCCCTACAGAACTCGATTATCTTCTCCCCCTTGAAGTCGAGGAGCATCTCAACGATGCCCCTGACATCGAGTCCGCCTAGCTTATCACCCATCTTTCCTTGATGAAGGATTGCTGATGAATTTAAACGTTTAGTTGTGTTGAACATGAAAAATTCACATCTTATAGTGGAGGATGAGGAGGAGAATTTAAAGAAGATTTATAAACCACATGGATTCGTTATCCGACGAATGGGATCTCGATGGTTGTGAAGATCGTCGTAACGGGGAGAGGTGGAAGCGGCAAGAGCACCTTCACAGCCCTAACAACCAGATGCCTAGGGGAGATGGGCTATGGGCATCTACTCGTCGTAGACGTCGACCCCGATGGAAGCCTCGCGGATATGCTCGGAGTAGACCTCGAGGCTGAGGGGAAGAGAACCATCTCCGAGATACTCTACGATGTGTTGGAGAAGAGGCTCTTCACAAAGATGGTGGGCGCCACGGCCTCCGAGAAGCTGGAGCCATTCCTCTTCGAGGACGCGTTATATGAGGGGGATAGCTACTTCGACTTCGTCTCCGTCGGCGTCAAATGGTCTGAGGGATGCTACTGCGTCCCAGATCGAGCGCTGAGCGAGGTTATGGAGCGATGGGCTGAGAACTATGACGTCGTCATCATCGACTCACCCGCCGGAGTAGAGCATCTAAACCGCAGGATCACGAAGAGCGTCGACGATGTCTTCAACATCCTCGACCCCTCTAAGAAGAGCTTCGACAACGCCCTCCGGTCATATAGGCTGATGAGGGAGCTGGACATCGAATTCAAGAACTACTACCTAGTCGGCGGATACCGCTTCCCAGCTGAGCTGGAGGCGATGGCTGAGGGGCAGCCCTTCCCCTACCTCGGCAGAGTCGAATATGATGACCTCGTCTACCGATACAACCTGGAGGGGAGAAACCTCCTAAAGTTGCCGGAGGACTCCCCAGCCTACGCCTCGGTGAGGGATATACTGCGGAGGGCGGGCTATGGCCCTAGGCCTCCACCCCTCTCGGAGCTCCTTGGGGTTGATGGCGATGAGGGATAAGGGTTTCAAGCTCGCCGTAGCCGGTAAGGGAGGGGTGGGCAAGACCTTCATCTCGGGAACCCTCGCCAGGCTGCTCGCCAGAGACGGATATAGGGTGTTGGCCGTCGACGCCGATCCAAATATAAACCTCGCCTCCACTCTGGGGATACCACGAGAGATCTCCGAGCGGATCATACCCCTCTCAGAGAATGAGCGTCTCATCGCTGAGAAGACGGGTGTCCCACCTGGAGGCTCTTACGGACTCGTCTTCAGGTTGACGCCTAGGGTTGACGACATCTTCCAACGCTTCTGCGTCGAGGCCCCCGACGGCGTCAGGCTGCTGGTCATGGGAACCGTGAAGGGTGGAGACACAGGCTGTATGTGTCCAGCCAACGCCCTTCTAAGAGTTTTGATGCAGCATCTCCTCCTCTCCAGGGGGGAGGTCGTCGTCATGGATATGGTCGCCGGCCTAGAGCATCTAGGCCGAGGCACAGCTAAGAGGGTTGACTCCATGCT
The DNA here is from genome assembly GCA_937898665.1 of Candidatus Bathyarchaeota archaeon. GTDB lineage: Archaea > Thermoproteota > Bathyarchaeia > TCS64 > B23 > B23. The sequence goes on from CALEIY010000147.1 coordinate 8,736, forward strand.
CGTCATCGTCGAGCCGACGCTGAAGTCGATTGAAACCCTCAGACGCATCGTGAAGCTGGCCAGGGATATAGAGATACCGGAGGTCTTAGCCGTGGCGAATAAGGTGAGGGGTGAACGAAGCCGGAGGCTCATCGAGAGGGAGGTGGGAGACATCCCCATAGCGGCCTACATACCCTACGACGCCTCGATAGAGGAGGCGGAGCTCCTCGGCGTCGCCCCCCTCGACCACGATGAGAACTCCCCAGCCGTGGAGGCGGTGAGGGGTCTTAAGGAATACCTGAAGGAGCGATATGGCTTCTAAGGGCTTGGAGCCGAGGATCAAGGCCATCAGGGTTAGAACGGGCTACTGGACTCCTGGAACCGATTATGTCGCTGAGATCGTTGAGGCCGTCAGGGGGTTGGTGAGAGACGGCGACATCATCGCCGTCTCGGAGAAGGCAATCTCAACGGCTAAGGGACTCATAGTCGATGAGGCGAGGTTTAAGCCAGGTCTCCTAGCCAGGCTCATCGTCAGATTCTGGGTTAGACGTCTATGGGGAGGCCCCCTAGGTCGATGGGCCAGGCTTAGAGTCAGAACCCTGAGAAATCTTAGGCATTACCCCCTGGAGCTGGGGGCTAGGCATAAGGAGGTGGCCCTAAGATATGTGGGCCTCCTACAGGCCTTGAGGCACTACTCCGAGGGGGGTATAGACGCCAGCAATCTCCCCTACTCCTATGTAGCCCTCCCCCTCCCAGAGGCGTCGAGGGAGGCTGAGCGCATAGCCTCAGCCATCGAAGAGGAGACCGGTAAACGAGTCTCGGTGCTCATCGTCGACAGCGATAAATCCTTCAGCTGGAGAAACCTCCACCTCGCCCCACGAAGGGTTGAGACACGGGGCCTCATACACCTCGGCGGATTCCTCACCTTCCTCCTCGGCCGCATGCTCAGGTTGAAGGCCAGAGCCACACCGGTCGCCTCTATAGGCATAGGGAACCCAGACCTCGCCCTGACGCTGGCCGAGGTAGCCGACAGGGTGAGGGGATATGGAGCTGGCAGAACAGTCTGGGAGATGGCGAGGAGGCTCGGCGTCGAGCTTACAGGCGTCACATGGAGGATGCTGAGGAGGGTTGAGCATCACCCCATAGTGATTCTACGACTCTTGGAAGGTCTTAAATAGGGTGGGGTAGGCTTCGATTGGAGTGATATCCATGGCGAGACTCGGCTTCCTGAAGCTTGGGAACATCGCCACCTCGCCGATGGTGGAGCTCCTCCTCGACGAGAGGGCTGAGCGGGAGGACATGGAGGTGAGGGTTGTCGCCTCCGGAGCGAATATGAGTCCAGGGCAGGCTGAGGAGGTGGCTAAGGCGATGGTGGAGATGAAGCCTGACATCGTCTTTGTAGTCAGCCCAAACGCCGCAACCCCTGGGCCGAAGAAGGCGAGGGAGGTCATCGCGGAGGCTGGAATACCGGTGGTTGTTATAACCGATGGGCCGAAGAAGCTGCTGGAGGAGCTGGCTGAGAGGGGTATGGGAGGCATCATAATAGAGGCCGACTCCATGATCGGCGCCCGAAGGGAGTTCCTCGACCCAATAGAGATGGCCATCTTCAACGCAGATGCCATAAAGGTTCTCGCCGTGACGGGAGTCTATAACATCGTCTACGAGGCCATAGACCGCATCATAGAGCAGCTGAAGAGGGGGGAGAAACCTGAGCTGCCGCTGATCAGGGTGACGAGAGCCATGGCCATAGAGGCTGCAGGATTCTCAAACCCCTATGCGGCTGCCAAGGCCGCAGCGGCCTATGAGATGGCTAAGAGGGTTTCAAACCTCACAACTGAGGCCTGCTTCAAGGAGAAGGATTGGAAGGTCTACACAGCGCTCTGCGCTGCGGCCCATGAGCTTATGCGCTGGGCTGCGATGCTGGCTGATGAGGCGAGGGAGATAGAGAAGTATGGAGACTCCGTTCTGAGGAGGCCGCATCACAGGGATGGATCGCTGCTGAGCAAGCGGAGGCTCCTGGAGAAGCCCTCTAAGCCTTCGCCCTCTCCCTCTTGAATCTGGCTAGCTTCACCACCGCCTCCAATCCAGGCTCCACCTCGTCGAGGGGCTTAACCTCGATCAACCCCTCTTTCTCTGCACCCCTCAGCGCCTCCTCACCCCTATCGCTTCGAACTATGACCGTCGACCATCCATCAGGGGAGCCGACATTCCCAACGGAGATGTCCGCCAGCTCGGATGTGAAGTCGGCGCAGTGGTGGCAGCACTCCCTGACCAGCTCCTCCATCTCCCTAAGCTTAACCCTCAACAGATTCTCCCCATCGGCTCCATAGGCGAGGAAGCGGCCGCGCTTAATATCAAACTTATGAACATCCTTCGGCTCGACGCCCTTAGACTTGAGGAACTCCATCAGCCTTCCATAGTCGAAGGTCTCCATACAGAAGAGGCCTACGATGAGATCCAGGGCCTTAGAGAACTTTGCCTCGGAGTGATCTCCAAGCTGTAGGCGCCTCAGGGCGGTCACCTGGCAGGGGGTTCCAACGACGGCTACATGCTCAGCCATATACTCCTTAACGGCTGAGGCCACGCCCACGAGGGTTGGACTCGGCGTATACTTAGTTCCAGCGGCCTCCAGAAGCTCCTCTAGGGTTGAGACGACCATCGGCTGAGGCTCCCAGACCCCATTGGACTTCAGCCCCGCGACAACTGCGACACAACCCTCCGATAGCCTGTGGGCGAGGAGAGCCGTAACCGCTCCGCCATCCTGGCAGCGTTCTCGGATTCTCTCATCCAGCGCCCTAACGGCGTAGAGGCCCCTATAGAAGCCTATCTCGGACTCTCCTCCCTTCGCCCCGAAGGCCCTCTCCTCAAGGGTCTCCTTATCGAAGCTCGTCCTGGGGCAGTTGTTGTAGCACATGCCACAGGAGATGCAGAGGCTGACGAGTCTCGGGGTGGAGCCCGCCATCTCTATGGAGTTTAGGGGGCAGACGGCTGAGCATCCCCCACAGCCGACGCAGAGCTTAGGCCTGATCACCTCAGCCATGAGATTTCCGAAGGCCTTAGGCCTCGATGACATGATGCATCACATAACACCCTCCATAATCCTTTTAACAATTTTACTGCACCTCGATGAAACGCCTTTAAATAGGGGTTTTGAAACCTCTCAGATGGCTGTTGAACCCTCAGGATGATGGCTTAAAGGCGATCTTCAAGCCCGAATCCGTCGCCATAATAGGCGCCTCCAGGACTCCTGGGAAGGTTGGGCATACGCTGCTGAGGAATCTAATGGAATGCGGTTATGGCGGTGAGATCTATCCCATAAACCCCCATGCTGATGAGATACTCGGCGTCAAATGCTACCCCTCCGTGCTGGAGGTGCCTGGCGATGTTGATCTAGCCGTCATAGCTATTCCTGCCCCCATAGTCCTCCAGGTGGCCGAGGAGTGTGGCAGGAAGGGGGTTAAGGCTCTCATAGTCATCTCAGCAGGCTTCAGGGAGACCGGTAGAGAGGGAGCTGAACGTGAACGTAGGCTCCTTGAGATCGCCAGGTGCTATGGGATGAGGGTTCAAGGCCCAAACTGCCTTGGGGTCATCGACACCTATACGCCGCTGAATCTCAGCTTCGCCCCCGCCATGCCTAAGAGGGGGAGTATAGCCTTCATCTCTCAGAGCGGAGCCCTCGGGACGGCGGCCCTCGACTGGGCGATGGGTGAGGGTATAGGATTCTCCCATTTCATAAGCCTTGGGAATAAGGCCGACCTGGATGAGGTGGATTTCCTGGAGGCCCTAGGGGGAGATGAGAGCGTCAAGGCCATCATCCTATACGTCGAGTCGATAGAGCAGGGTCAGCGCTTCATAGAGGTTGCCGGCGACGTATCGAGGAGGAAGCCTATCATCGTCCTCAAGGGCGGGATCTCCAAGGCAGGCTCAAGGGCCGCCGGAAGCCATACGGGGGCGCTAGTCGGAAGCTACACCGCCTATAAGGCGGCCTTCAGGAAGAGTGGAGTCCTATCTACGGAGGGCGTTGAGGAGCTCTTCAACTACGCCGTAGCCCTCACCGAGCAGCCCCTGCCCAGGGGGGAGGGCGTCGCCATAGTCACCAACGCCGGTGGGCCAGGCATAGTCTTCACAGACCTCTGCGAACGCTACGGCGTCGAGTTGGCGAGGCTCAGCCCTGAGACCCATAGGGCGTTGAGGGAGGGTTTGCCGCCGGAGGCGGCGACGGGCAACCCCATCGATGTGCTGGGCGACGCGAGGGCAGACCGGTATAGGTATGCTCTGGAGCGGGTGCTGGCCGATGTCCATGTCCATGCCGCAGCCGTCATATTGACTCCTCAGGCGATGACGGAGAGCCTCGGCACGGCGAGGGTCATAGTGGAGATGAGGGAGAGATTCCCAGAGAAGCCCTTACTGGCTGTTTTCATGGGTGGAGGGGAGGTTGAGGAGGCTGCTAGATACCTAAAGGAGCATGGAGTCCCCTGCTTCGACTTCCCAGAGAAGGCTGTTAGAACCCTATCGGCGTTATACACCTATGCCCGATACCTGAAGAGGCCGGTGGAGAGGCCGACTAGATTCGAGGACGTCGACTTTGATAGGGTGAGGGAGATACTTCAAGGGGCGAGGGAGGATGGTAGGGTTGTGCTCCTCCCCCATGAGGCTTCGGAGGTTGTGAGGGCCTATGGCGTTGAGGCCCCTGAGATGAGGGTGGCCACCTCGGAGGCTGAGGCCGTCAACCATGCGGAGGAGCTGGGATACCCCGTCGTCCTAAAGATAGTCTCACCAGATATACTGCATAAGACCGATATAGGAGGCGTCGTCCTAAACCTCTCCTCAGCTGAGGAGGTTCGCTCAGCCTATAGGGGGATCATGGCTCGGGTTTCGAGGCATATGCCTCAAGCCAGGCTTTATGGAGTGCTCGTCTCCAAGATGGTTCCACAGGGGCGTGAGATGATCATAGGGATGAGCAGAGACGTCCAGTTCGGCCCCCTCATCATGTTCGGCCTGGGAGGCATCTACGTCAACTTCCTCAGGGATGTCTCCTTCGCCCTTGCACCTCTCTCTAGGAGGGAGGCCGCTGAGATGATCAGGGAGACGAAGGCCTACACGCTGCTGAGGGGGATCAGAGGCGAGAAGCCGGCCGACCTAAGGGCCTTGGAGGAGGTGATCCTGAGGGTTGGGCAGCTCTCGGTGGACTTCCCCGAGATATTGGAGATGGACATAAACCCCCTCATGGTTTATGAGGAGGGTGGGGGTTGTATAGCTGTGGATGTGAAGATAACCCTGGGAGTTGATTAGATTGGTCTACTCAATCTATGTGACGGGGACGAGATTCAGCGGGAAGACAGCCCTCTGCCTAGGGCTGATGCAGAAGTTCAGGGAGCTAGGCTTCAGAGTTGGATACTTTAAGCCTATAGGCGTAGGCCTAAAGGAGGTTGAGGGTGAACCCATAGACCCTGATGTCTATCTAATGAGGGAGATACTCGGCCTCAGGGAGCCTCAGGAGGTTATAACGCCCATCACCCTTGGGAGGAGATATCTCGATGAGGTGGAGAACTGTGGGGAGCTGGAGCATCGAGTCATGGAGGCCTACGAGGAGGTGAGCGGCGATAAGGATATACTCCTCATAGAGGCCCCGCCAGACCCAGAGCTCCTCATCTGCTGCGGCCTCGACGTCCCAAGCCTCGCTGAGCGATTTAAGGCGAGGATCATCTTCTCCGTCAGAGGCGTCGAGGATGAGGTGGCTGAGAGGATAATCCTCTACAAGGAGTTCTTCCGGTTCAGGGGAGTGGAGCTCCTGGGAGCCATCCTCAACTTCGTCCCCCTCCAGCAGCTGGAGAGGATGCGGGGTGTGGTCTCTCCGATATTGAGGAGATGCGGCGTGGATGTTCTAGGCGTCGTCCCAGATAAGAGGGAGCTGACGATGAACACCGTTGAGGAGCTGAGGGACATCTTAGAGGCTGAGGTTCTAGCCGGTAAGGATCGGATGGATAGACTCGTCGACGGCTACCTCGTCGGAGCCATGACCCCCGAGTCGGCGTTGACCTGGCTGAGGAGGAGCGTCGGCTGCGCCTTCATCACCGGTGGAGACCGAACAGACCTCATCCTCACGGCTCTGGAGACGATGCCAAGCGTTATCATCCTCACCGGAAACATATATCCCTCTATCTCCGTCCTAACGGCGGCTGAGGAGAAGGGCATACCCATCCTCCTGGTTCCCTACGACACCTATACCACGGTTATGAAGCTTGAACACCTCGATGGGAGGATCACGCCCTCACCGACGTCGAAGAGGAAGATACAGCTCATCCATGAGATGATCGATGAATACGTCGACTGGAGGAGCATCCTAGAGGGCTACGCCGATTGGAAGAGGAGGGCTAAGTGGCCTCCAGAAGGCTGAGGGGGATGAGGTAGTCGCCTCTACGCCCCAGCATCAGCCTATAGTAGACGCCCCTCGAGGAGTGAACCTCCTCGAGGACTCCCCTAGCCTCGAACTCGTCGCCCTCCCAAACCTGCTCGGCGAATCTCCCCCTATAACTCATCAACTCCTCAACCCTCAATCCATCAGCCTCAGCCTCAACAACATAGCGGCAGGGAGTGTAGATGCCGAGGGCATCTTCGATCACCACGCCTCGTATCGTCGCCTCACCCATCGGCTTCGAGAAATGAGGAGGCTCAAACTCGGTTGGATTTGGGACGAGTCTAACATAGTAGGGAACACCCTCGATCAATCCATGTAGGAGCTTAACCCTCTCCAACTCGGCCAGCCTCCTGAGGTCTAAGCCCGTTCCACCCCAACGCATTTCGGCAACCTTCAGGGCTTCATCCGATGGGAGGCTTGAAAGAAGGCCTCTCTCCCTAAGGCGTCTAAGAGCTTCATAGGCTTTAAGGCCGCTCTGTCTCCCGTAGATGATTAGGTCGATGTCGGATTCCGTCGTCTTCAGCCCTATGAGGAGGGAGCCGGTCAGCCCCACATCTCCGAGGGGAACCCCCTCATCCCTTAGGGCCTCAGCGAAGAGCTTCACAAGTTTCCCAGCCCTATTCTCCGACTGCCTTAGGATTTCCTTAAGCCCCTCTCTTGGGTCGTAGATTCTCCTTATATGGCTGTGGGGGACGAATTGGACTCTGATCCCCTTCTCCTCCATCCATCTCAGGTAGTTAGGGTGATGCTCCTCCAGATACCGGGTGGTCTCCTCCAGGTCGTAGACCCGCCTATACCGTCTTCCACATCGAATCCGGTCTCCATGCTCATCTGGTATGTAGCGTAGATAGGCGATGACTCCATCCTCTGGGTGGTGGAGGCCCTTAACCGTGAAAAGCAATCCCTCATCTGTTTCGATGTAGTAGCCCTCGATGGGTTTCAACCCTCTAAGCCTAGTGGGAGGAGTGTTATAAAAGGTGGTTGAAATACTCCAGCAGAGTTGGAGAGCATCATATCGAGGTGCGGAGTCCTCGCCTCCCTCCTGGAGGTCTCAGCCTACCCAAAGCCTGGAAATGTCCACAGGCTCTACGACATGCCTGGAACCAGGTATGAGCACTTCCTCGCCGGCGGAGTCGCCATAGAGCCCTATCTCAGGGAGGCGGCGAGACGTGGATTTGAGGCCTCGAGGGGGATGAGGGGCTGGGATGAGCTGGAGATTGGAAAGCTCATCAGGGAGGCCGTGGAGGAGACGTTGAGATGGCAGAGGGGTGGAAACGTTAACTTGGGCATACTCCTCCTCTTCGCCCCCATAGCGGCGGCGGCTGGCTCGATCTTCGAGGCGGATAAAGTGGAGGCTGGGAAGCTGAGATCGGCCTTAAGGAGGGTGCTGAGGGGAACGACTCCTCGGGATGCTGTGGAGGTCTATGAGGCAATAGGGCGGGCCATGGGGCCTGAAACCCTCGGGGAGGCTGAGGAGCTCAGCGTCCTCGACGAGGATTCGAGGCGTAGAATCCTGGAGGAGGGTTGGAGCCTCCTCAAAGTATTCAAGCTCTGCTCCGAGTATGACTCCATCTGCTATGAATGGGTGACCAATTTCCAGCTCACCTTCGAGGTCGGCTATCCAACGCTGAGGAGGAACCTGGAGGAGTTGAACGTGAACGACGCCATAGTTGAGACCTACCTCATCCTTTTGGCTCATAGGCCTGACAGCCTCATCAGGCGTAAATGTGGATTGGAGAGGGCCGTGGAGGTCAGCGAGATGGCTCGGGGGGTTCTGGAGGCTGGAGGCGTCAGAACCCTAGAGGGGCGACGCCTACTTGAGGAGATGGATTCGAAGCTGAGGAGGAGTGGTGGAGCCTTAAATCCTGGGACGACGGCCGACCTCACAGCCTCCTCCATATATATAATGCTTCTTGAAGGTTGGAGGCCCTAGGATAGAAGCCACTTCAGAGTCTCATCGAGGTCCCTGTAAACCCTCCACTTACGTCTGAAATATTTGAGGACGTTCTCCACATCCCTCCTGATGAGCAGCTCTGCATTAGGGTGATCCATGGTGACGTATTGGGGCCAGTCTATGATGAGAACCTCCCCATCGGGCTTGACTACGATGTTGAACTCGCTTAGGTCGTTGTGGATTATGCCAGCTGATAGGGTTAGCTTGATATTCCTCAATATGTCGTCGAGAAGGCCCTCGGGGTCGTCGAGGCTGACGACGTCGACGAGGGGGAATCCCTCGATGTAGCCCATGACGACGACGTGGCGATTCCTATGTATGGGCTTGGGAACCGAGACTCCGGCCTCGTAGACGATGCCTAGGGCCTCGAACTCCCTCTCAGCCGCCAGCCTCGACTCATAGAGCCAGGAGATATGCCGTCGACCCCCGACGTATCCCCGTTTTCGCCTGGTATCCCTGAAGCTGACTCTGCCTAGTCGATGGAACTTCACCGCCACCCTCTCCCCATTGGAGGTGAGAGCCTCATAGACGTCGGACTCCTTCCCCACGCCGAGGGGCTTCCCCAGGGCCTCTAGGATGTCAGCCTTAACCAGGGCGTTTAGGGCGAGGGCGTCGTAGCCGGCGTAGTTGAGGATGTATCCGACGTAGGGCTGCTGCCTCCCATAGATGAGCTCCATGTTGTTCAGCCTCCTGATCCTATACTCCAGCTCCCGTGGATTGAGGCCTGAGATCCTCTCGATCTCCTCGACGGGGACGTATCTATGGCTGGACATCCCCAGCTCTATGGCTGTTAGAACCCTGAAGTCCTCCGGCTCAAGCTGCGTCAACAGCGTCGCAGCCCTCTCGGCTGAAGACATCATGAGGTCTAGGGCTGTCTCATATATTACTGCTCTCAGCTGAGGAGGTCTCGAAGCTCCTCAAGCGCCCTGAGAACCTTACGCCCCTTCTCCGTCAATCTGAGGTATCGCCTCTTCCCCTTAAGCCTGGAGGCGATGAGGCCTCTCTCCTCTAGGTATGAGATGTGCTGATATACGGCTCCGAGGGTCATGCCCCTGCCAAGCCTCTTCCACAGCTCATATCCATAGGTCTCCCCCTCCTCCAGCAGCCTCAGGATGCGCTCCTTCGTTGTGAGCCTCGATGTGAGGCTTGGATGTCGACGCCTCATCCTCAATCCCCTAAGTATGTCATCGGTCTTTAGGCCGCTGCTGGCGATGAGGCAGACAACCCTCTCATCGCCGTCGATCTCCCCTGAGTCGAGGAGGGTCTTAAGGCTGGCCACCGTGGCTGCGCTCGCCGGCTCCGCGAAGACCCCCTCTAGGCGGGCGATGGTCTTCTCCATCTCAAGCATCTCATCATCGCTGATGGAGACGGCTAGGCCACCCGACTCCCTAACCGCCTTGAGGGCGAGTTCACCGTAGATGGGTGAGGCAACCCTTATGGGCGTGGCGCCCGTGGAGGCCTCCTCCACCTCCACGGGCTTCTCAAGGCCAAGCCTGAAGGCCTCGGTGATGGGTGGACAGCCCTCAGCTTGAACCCCGATGAGTCTGGGGGGATCCTCCATCCAGCCCATCGCCTTCATCTCACCATAGCCCTTCCATAGGGAGTGGATGGTGGCTCCGCTACCCATGGCGGCGACAACGACGTCGGCCTCAGCCCCCTGTTCATGAAGCTCATAGGAGATGGTCTTCAACGCCTCTATCGTCAGCGGGTTCAGCTCGGCGGTCGCCTGATACCATCCATGCCTCTCCACCATCTCCACCGACAGCCTAATCGCCTCCTCTATGCTGCTACACTGCTCCTCTATGTAGGCGTCATAGGCTATCATCTGAGCCAGCTTACCCATATCAACATCTCTTGGGATTAGAAGATGACACTCGATGTCCACCTTCGCTGAGTAGGCGGCGAGGGAGGCGCCCTGATTCCCATTCGTCGCGCAGACGATGGCGTCGAAGCCCCTACTATAGGCGTCTGAGATGAGGAGGGCGCCAGGCCTATCCTTAAAGGAGTTCGTCGGGTTCCGAGTCTCATCCTTCAGCATCAAGTTCCTCAATCCGAGGGCCTCACCGAGTCTCTCAGCCCTGTGGAGCGGCGTCCCACCCTCACCTAGGCTTATGGCCCTATCAACCCTTGGGAGAAGAGGCCTATACCTCCAGAAGTTGATAGGCCCCTTAAGCCGCACATCCCTGAGATACTCTGGGTTGAAGACATATTCCAGCAGGCCTCCGCATCGTAGGCATCTATTCCAGGGTGTAGGCTCAGCCTCAGCCCCGCATCTGGAACACCTCAACTGATAGGGGGTCTCCATCGACGTATGGAGATAACCGTCAGTAGGGTTTAAGTGTTAGGAGTCGACACCCTTTTTACCCCCTCTCCTAATGGTGGTTTGAAAGCTTGAGGATCGTGGAGCTGAGACCTGGAATGGAGGGCGTAGACCTCAAGGTGAGGATAATCAATCTGAAGAATCCTAGGAGGGTGAAGACAGCGAGGGGTTTGGAGCATCTACTCGTCGAGGGGGAGGTCGAAGACGGGACGGGTAGGGCGCTCCTCAACGTCTGGAATGAATCCATAAGGCAGCTTGAGGGCGTAGGGGAAGGCTCCATCGTGGAGTTGAGGAACTGCTTCATCACCTCCTTCCAGGGAGTTATACACATCAATATCGGCAGAGAATCCGAGATCAGGCTGGTGAGGGAATGAACCTCCAGGAGCTCCTAAGAAATCTCAGGGAGGAGGTGAGAATGCTCTTACCCGAGGGTGGAACCCACGGCTATGAGCATACGGAACGCGTCTTCAGGCTCGCCCTCCATATAGGTCAGAGGGTGAATGCGGATTTAGGTATACTACTCCCCGCAGCCCTCCTCCATGATATAGGTAGAGGGGAGATCGACCACGCCGAGGCTGGGGCGAGGAGGGCTAGGGAGATCCTGGGGAGAATAGGCCTTAAACCCGATAGGATCGAGGCCATCGTCGAGGCTATTGAGACCCACAGCTTCAGTGGGGGGAGAGCGCCGAGAACCCTTGAGGCGAAGGTGTTATCCGACGCCGACAAGCTGGACGCCATGGGAGCCATAGGCATCTACAGGGCCGCAACCTACAGCGGGGAGCATCAAAGACCCATAGAGGGTTTTATACAGCATTTCCATGAGAAGCTGCTGAGGCTTAGGGAGCTGCTATATACCGAGGAGGCGAGGAGGATGGCGGAGGAGCGGCATAGATTCATGCTCCAATACCTTGAGCAGCTGGAGAGGGAGCTAAACCTCGAAACCTAACGGCTCCAAGGCCTGTAGAGATCGTGGCTGAATCCAAGCTGCTCAAGGATTTTCCCCACTATGAAATCTACAAGCTCCCTCACGCTCTCAGGTTTATGGTAGAAGGCTGGTGAGGCCGGTAGGACTCTAACCCCTAATAGGCTGAGCCTATAGAGATTTCTGAGGTGTATGGGGCTTAGGGGGGTCTCCCTGGGAACAACTATCAGCCTCCTCCCCTCCTTGATCTGGACGTCGGCGGCCCTGGTGATGAGATTGTCAGCATAGCCGTTGGCGATGGCCGCCACCGTCTTCATCGAGGCTGGGACGATGACCATGCCATCGACCTTGAAGGAGCCGCTGGTTGGTGAAGCCATGAGGTCGCTGGGGTCATAGACCCTATCGGCTAGGGCTTCTAAAGCCTCCATGCCTCCAAGCTCCTCCTCGGCCACAAGTCTACCCGCATCGCTGACTATGAGGTGGATCTCCACATCTCTCTTCCTCAGCTCTTCGAGAAGTCTCTTGGCGTAGATGACGCCGCTCGCCCCCGTCACGGCGACGATGAGCCTCATCGCTCTCAGAGGCATCGCCAATCTATAAAAGGGGTTTGACGTCATTCATCAATATGCGTATCAGGGTTGTCGTCCCCATAACCGGATTGACACCCGAGGCCATAGAGGAGAGGTTGAGGTATCTCAGGAGCATAGCTGACCCTGGAACTGAGGTGGAGATGACTCCGATTAGGGTGGGGCCTCCGGCGATCGAGTCTAGGGTAGACGAGGTGGAGGCGGGGCCAGAGGTTTTGAGGCTGGTTAAGGAGGCTGAGGAGGAGGGATGCGACGCTGTCATCATCTGGTGTGGAGGCGACCCAGCCCTGGAGGCCGCTAGGGAGCTGGTGGATATACCCGTCATAGGCCCTGGGGAGGCGATGAGGCTCCTGGCCTCCATGTGCGGCGAGAAGCCCTGCTGCATCGTCCCCGATATACCCGTTTTGGAGATGCGTAGAGACTTAGAGAGGACTGTGGAGGTTTTGAAGAGGATGATCCGTGAACGAATCGAGAGGGGTGAGGGGGACTCCTTCTACCTTGGCTGCCTAGCCCTCTGGGGTCTGGGCCGACGGCTCCGTGAGGAGTTGGGGATCCCCGTCATAGATGGAGCTGAGGCCTCGCTGAAGATGGCTGAGCTGGCTGTGAAGCTGGGCCTAAAACCGAGTAGGGTGGCCTACCCAAAGTATCCCCCCGCTCATAGGAGTGCTGACTACCCTGACTGAGGCTTCGGCGGATTCGCCGGCTCGATGCAGATGTAGAGGATGTTGTTGCCTCTGATGAAGACGTTTCCATAGTTGGTGACCACTCCCTCGCTGTTATATTCCTTCGCCCCCTCCAGTAGGACGTTCATGTAGCCGTCAGCCCTAATCATCCTGCCCCAGTAGGTATCCCTGCTCTTTAGGCAGACGACGACGTTACTCCCCACGCTCTTTATCAGGACGTTGAGGGGCTTCTTACTAGGCTCTAAGCTCGGCACGGGAGGCCCCGTATATGACCCCCTCACTCCCCCTTTAAAGCTTTCTCAGTTTACCTTCAAAGACCGCTATGACGACCCAATCTCTCAAATTCTCGTCTGGGGGCATGGTAATTGGCTTTAGGCCGGAGCTCCTGAGAAGGCTTAGGAATCTCTCCCTGCTGAAGGACTTCTTCAATGCCGTTATGATTAGCTTCCCCCCATCCTTTGAGACCCTAACCATCTCCCCCACGGCTTTAAGTGGGTTTGGGGTGTTGTTGATGAGGGTTATGGCGAAGATATATCGATAGACGCCGTCTCTGAAGGGGAGGTTCTCGGCGTCCCCGAGGATGAGATGTTTCCCCCTCAACCCCTTTCGGCGGGCTGTGGAGATGAGGGAGGATGAGAAGTCGAGGCCTACAGCCTCCACATTAAGCCGCTCCAGGAGGAGGCCCGTTCCGCAGCCGTTGTCGAGGGCTATGCCCTCGATACACTCTAGATGTGATAGGAAGCTCTCATACTTCTCCTCCTGCTCCCCCTTGTATAGGGCCTCATAGAGGCCTCCGCCCATGCTGTTGAAGGCCTCCATGATACGCCTCTTCTCCTCGAACCCCCTCTTCGCCTCAAAATTCTGAGACAAAGAGGCGGGGATAACCATGTCTAAACCCTTCAACCGATTACCTGAAGGCTGGAAACCGTTTTAAACTCTTATCCTCACCTCTAAGAAACATGAGCAGCCCCAGATGGAGGAGTAGCAGAGTCCTAGATGGCCTCAGCCGAGGCATCCATAGATCGCTGCTAAAGGGGGTTGGCCTCACCGACGAGGAGCTCAGGAGACCCCTCATCGCCATCGTCAACTCCTGGAACGAGATCGTCCCAGGGCATTTCCACCTGAAGCTGCTGGCGGAGATGGTGAAGAGGGGCGTCCTCGAGGCTGGTGGGACCCCGCTGGAGTTCAATACCATCGCAGTCTGCGACGGCATCGCCATGGGGCATGAGGGTATGCGTATGTCCCTGCCCAGCAGGGAGATCATCGCCGACTCGATAGAGGTGATGATAGAGGCCCACGGCTTCGACGCCATGGTCTGCATCACTACCTGCGACAAGATAGACCCTGGGATGATGATGGCTGCCGCGAGGCTTGATATACCCACCATCTTCTGCCTCGGCGGCCCAATGGAGCCAGGCTATCCCAGGTGGGGTAGGTTTAAGGGATGCTCCATCACGGTTCAGAATCTCATGGAGGCTGAGAGCCTCGTCAGAGGCGGGAAGATGACCCTAGAGGAGTTTAGGTATCTGGAGGACATCTGCTGTGGTGGCCCAGGGGCCTGCGGAGGGATGTTCACGGCAAACTCGATGCAGTGCCTCATAGAGGCCATCGGCATGGCCCTCCCCTACATGGCGACGGCGCCATCTATGAGCGCTCAGCGCTTCAGATTGGCCGTTGAGACGGGTAGACGCATCATGGAGCTCCTGAGGGAGGATGTGAGGCCGAGCGACATCATGACGGAGGAGGCTTTCAGAAATGCCATAGCTGTGGATATGGCCCTCGGAGGCTCGACGAATACGGTGCTACATCTACCCGCCATAGCCCATGAGTTGGGCATAGAGCTAAGCCTAGACCTCTTCGATGAGATAAGCCGTAGGACTCCTCATCTCTGCAACATGGCTCCAGCCGGCCCCTATAAGATTAGGGATCTCCACCTCGCGGGTGGAATCCCAGCGGTGATGAGGGAGCTGGGAGAACTCATCGACGGCAGCTGCCTCACCGTCTCGGGTATGAAGGTTTCGGAGATCACGGCCAAAGCCCAGGTCTGGGATAGGGAGGTGATCAGGCCGAGGAGCGACCCGGTTCACAGGGAGGGGGGCATCGCCATCCTCTATGGAAGCCTCGCCCCCGACGGCTGCGTCATAAAGGTCGCTGCTCTCCCAAGGGAGATGTGGAGGTTTGAAGGCTCGGCGAGGGTCTTCAATCGAGAGGAGGAGGCCGTTGAGGCGATTAGGGGAGGGGGCATCAAGGAGGGGGATTTCATCATCATAAGGTATGAAGGCCCTAAGGGTGGGCCTGGGATGAGGGAGATGTTGACGGCCACCGCCGCCCTGGTTGGTTCCGGCCTCGATAGGTCTGTGGCCCTCGCCACGGATGGACGCTTCTCGGGGGCGACTAGGGGGCCTTGCATCGGTCATATATCCCCTGAGGCCGCTGAGGGAGGCCCCATAGCCCTGGTGGAAGATGGAGATCAGATAATCCTAGACGTTGAGAGGCGGAGGCTTGACCTAATGGTCTCGGAGGGGGAGCTGGAGAGGCGTCGTCGACGTTGGACTCCACCTGAGCCTAGGGTTCGGAGGGGTTATCTGGCTCGATACTCCAGGCTCGTCTCCTCGGCAAATCGGGGGGCGGTGATGCCCTAAGCCTTCATCTCCCTCAGTATCTTCTTTCTCAGCGACTCCACATCGTAGAGGGGCGTTATCTTAGACTCTTCGAGGGGCCTGGCGAACTTCTTCTCCACAGCTCTCCTATGCAGAGTGTTCATGGTGCAGAAGGGTATGATGCGCCCATCTGGGACGGCGTAGTGGATGACGCATCGATTCACCCGTTCAAGGTCGAAGTTGTAGGGATCCATGAAGTGCATCGCCCCAATCATTATAAGCCTGTGATGGAGGTCGCCGAGGCTCTTATAGTCGCCTCTCCAGATTATGGGTAGAAGGAATCTCCGCAGCATGCCGAAGCTGATGTTCCTTATGGCTGCCGCAGCTATCGTCATCTTCGCCCTGGTGCTATGCCCCTCATCCACCAGCTTTGAGGCCGTCTCTATGGCCTTGAGGAAGCCGTCGACGTTTAGATGCCTCGTAATCGGCTCCACCTTATCGCCCTCTGCGACGAGGTATGTCGCCATGCCACAGTGGGGGTGGGCGCTGAAGTCTGGATAATATCGATCCTTGAGCTTGCCGACAAATCTTGCGAAGGGGACGACCGTCGGGACGGGATACCAATCCTCCCGCTTTATGAGGCCGCCGGTCTGCTCCTCAGCCAGCCTCATCAGGTCTGGGATCGTTATCCTCATCCTTTCACGCTCACGGCGGTTTATCCTCCCCGTTATGGAGACGGGCTGGAAGTTTACACATCGGACTATGTCCCTGTTCTCTATGGCGAAGCGGATGATGCCGCCGATCTCCTGATCGTTTACGCCGCCGACGAGCGTCGGCACCAATACGACGCTCCTACCCCCAGCCTCCCTTATGTTCTGGAGGGCCTTAACCTTGATCTCGAAGAGGTTGAACCCCCTCGCCGCGATGTAGGGCTTCGGGGAGACGCCGTCGAATTGGAGGTAGAAGGTGTCGACGCCGGCTTTGAGGAGCTCCCTACAGTAGTCGACGCTCTCCGCCAGCAGTATGCCATTCGTATTCACCTCCACATGGTTGAAGCCGAGTCTCTTGGCCAATCGCACCAGGTCTGGGAGGTCTTCCCTCACAGTTGGCTCGCCGCCGCTGAATTGGAGCGCCGGAGTTGGAACTGGGCGGTTCTCCCTGAGGTTTCTGAGCATGTCCTCGATCTCCTCGTAGCTTGGCTCGTAGAGGTATCCGGCTGCCCCGGCGTGGGCGAAGCAGATGGGGCATCGTAGGTTGCATCGATTTGTCACGTCGACTATGCCGAGCACCGTATGGGAGTTGTGTTCTGGGCAGAGTCCGCAGTCGTAGGGGCATCCGAGCTTCGTCTCGGTTCTTGGGTTGTCCAGCTTCCTGCCGAGGTGTTCATACTTTAGAACTCTTATATACTGCTCGTAGTCTCCCCAGTAGAGGTCGGTCCATTCACCGTGTTCTGGGCATCTCTTCTTTATGTAGACCTTTCCCCCCTCTTCGTAGATGGTGGCGGGGAGCACCTTGAGGCATTCGGGGCAGAGGCTCTTCGTCTCCTTTATGAAGTTCATACGGCTTATGATTCATTTGGCTAGTTTATTTTAAGGTTATCCGAAAACTCCTCCTCAACTTGGTGTGAGAACTCTTTAAAATCTGTGGGGAGTAGGGTTTTGGAGTTGTCTCCAGCTGTGGGTGGGAGGGCCTTAGCTGCCCTTAGGGGTCTGGGCTTCACGGAGTATGAGGCCTCAGCCTACATCGCCCTCCTACAGCATGGAGGCCTGACGGCTTTGGAACTCAGCGAGAAGGCCTCGATTCCCTACTCCAAGGTTTATGGGGTTTTGGAGTCTCTGAGGAGGAGGGGTTGGATCGAGGTTGGTGGTGGGAGGCCGAGGGTATATTACCCAAAGTCTCCCCTCGAGGCCCTGAGGGTTGAGCGGATTAGGAGGGAGAGGAGCTTCGAGGAGCATAGGAGCGTCATCCTCGAGGAGCTTCAACCAATCTATGAGGGTAGGGGCCTGAGGGAGCGCCCCGAGGTCTGGATCATCAGGGGCCTAGGGAACATCCTCTCCAGCCTACGGAGGATGGTGGAGGAGGCGAGGAGGGAGCTGATGATCGCCCTCCCAGCGGTGGATGAGGAGCTCCTGATGCCGCTCTCAACTCCCCTCAGCCTGGCGAGGAGTAGAGGTGTGGGGATGCTCCTCCTGACGACGATGGAGGTTGCCTCAAAGCTTGGAGATTATCTCCATCACTTCGATGAGGTTAGGGTTAGAGATGAGATGTTCGGCGGCGGAATCATAGCCGATGGAGCTGAGACGCTGCTTATACTCGATGCCACCCCAGGTGGACGCCTCGCCATCGCCTCAGATCATAAGGGGTTGACAAACATAGCGAAGATATACTTCAACCACCTTTGGAGAACGGCGAAGCCCCTGAAACTTGGACAATAAATCTATCCATCAACCCCCTAAGGCATCTGCTTGGAGGATGATTATGGATGGGGATTCTATCCAAAAGGGCTGAGACCTTAAAAATCCTTCCAGGAGGAAGCTAGGGAGATCTCGGAGGCTTCATGAATTAAGGGGTTTCATGGATTTGGATATATTTTCTATCCCTCCCTTGATCTTCGAAGAGCCGCTCCGCGATCTCTCTTCCCCTCTCGGTTAACCTGAACTCCCTTTGCTCTATGCCGAGAAGTCTCGATATTCGGCTGAGGATTCCCCCAGCCTCTCTAGCCTCCACGATCCCCAGCTCCTTGATACATCTATTTATCGTCTCCTCCACCTCCTCCCTCTCTGGGTTTACCTGTCTCAGGAGGTCTCGTAGATTCATCCAGCCATCTTTGAGGTGGAGGGCCTTCAATATGCGGAGGGTGAGGGAGAGCTTCAATATTCTCTGTGCCTCCTCCCCATTGAATTGGGTTAGGGTGGGTGTGGGTCTCTCCTCGATTAGGAGGCTGATCCTCTCCGCGATCCTCTCTCCAAGGGGTGTTAGCCTCCAGGTTAGGTAGGTGTATCTCCCCCGATAGTCCTTCCTCGCGGGTCTTCGCCTCTCCCCCCGTTCTATTAGGCCAGCCTTCAGTAGGCCCTTAAGCCAGGCGTTTATCTCCCTCTTATCCAGCTCTATCCCCCTTCTATCCAACTCCTCCTGAATCTCCAGCGTTGTTAGATATGGATACTGTCTATTCTCCAAGAAGATCCTGTATATGGCCCTCGCCATCCGACTTCTCAGCGGCCTTAGATGAACTTCGAAGAGTCTGTCGAAGAGCTTCTCATCGAGGTGATGGCGCTCCATGTTAGATTTTATTGATTTTGCCATGGATACAATATTCAAAAAATTTCTGAATATTACCTTTACGCCCCGTAAGCCCCCTCCCGAATCTGTTAAATCCAGATAGCGATCATTTATCCCTGGTGGAGTGTTTGGCGAGGGCTAAGGTCTTTGTAACCAGGAAGCTCTTCGATGAGGCTATCAGCCTTATCGAGGAGTATGCCGATGTGGAGGTATATGAGAGTGAGGAGGAGCCGGCGCCCTATGATCTTATCCTAGAGAAGGTGAGGGATATTGATGGTCTCCTCTGCCTTCTCACCGATAAGATTGACGCGAGGATCATCGAGGCTGGTGAGCGGTTGAAGGTCATTAGCAACTATGCCGTGGGGTATGACAACATAGATGTGGAGGTGGCGACGAAGAGGGGCATCTACGTCACCAATACTCCAGGTGTGTTGACGGAGACGACGGCTGACCTAGCCTGGGCTATCCTCATGGCCATAGCCAGGAGGGTGGTGGAGGCTGACAAGTATGTGAGGGCTGGGCGATGGGTTCACGCCTGGGGGCCGAAGATGATGCTGGGCTCCGATGTCCATGGAAAAACCCTAGGCATCGTCGGCCTCGGCAGGATTGGATCGGCGGTTGCGAGGAGGGCTAAGGGCTTCAACATGAGGGTCATCTACTACGACGTCTTCAGGAGGGAAGACCTGGAGAGGGAGCTGGGCTTAGAATACAAGCCTCTTGAGGAGCTCCTCAAGGAGGCGGATTATGTAACTCTCCACGTTCCCCTGACTAAGGAGACCTATCATCTCATCGGGGAGAGGGAGCTCGACCTGATGAAGCCTACGGCCTATCTCATAAACACCTCCAGGGGAGCCGTCATCGATCAGAAGGCTCTCTATAAGGCCCTGAAGGAGCGGAGGATAGCTGGAGCAGCCCTAGACGTCTTTGAGAAGGAGCCCATCGATCCGGATGATCCGCTATTGGAGCTGGATAATGTGGTGTTGACGCCCCACATTGGGAGCGCCAGCATCGAGACGAGGAAGAAGATGGCGATGATAGCGGCTGAGAATCTAGTTTCCGTCCTAAGGGGCGTAGAGCCGCCAAACCTGGTGAACCCGGAGGTTAGGAGGATCAGACCCCTCAAGCCCCGTGAATAACGGCCATGAGGATCACTATACCCTATGGGGAGGAGCAGGTCTCCTTCGAGATACCAAAACAAAACTTAGCCTGGATCATCGATAGGGGGAGCAGGGAACCCTATGGAGACGTCCCTAAAGCCCTGAGGGAGGCTCTGAGACGGCCGGTTGCCTCCAGACCTCTAAGGGAGCTGGCCTCTAATGCCAAGCATGTTGTCATACTCGTCGACGACTACACCAGGCCGACGCCTCAGAGACTGCTGCTTCCCACCATCCTCAACGAGCTGAAGGAGGGGGGAGTGAGGGATCAACAGGTAGAGGTCATCGTCGCCCTGGGAACCCACAGACCGATGAAGAGAAGCGAGATGGAGGAGAAGTATGGAGCCGAAATCCTAGATAGGGTTGAGGTGAGGAACTTCGACTGCCATGACGAGGCCGACCTCATAGACATCGGCAAGACTCCCATGGGTGTGGAGGTGGTTGTCAGCCGTAGGGTCTATGAGGCCGACCTAGTCATCGGCGTCGGAAACATCGTCCCCCACTGCTACGCAGGATGGGCTGGAGGGGGCAAGATCATTCAGCCAGGAGTCTGCGGAGTCAAAACGATAGAGGAGACCCATATAGCGGCGGGGATGACGAGGCCCATCTTCAAGATGGCCGGAAACCCCGACAACAGGGTGAGACGTATGATCGACGAGGTGGCCATGAAGTCGGGGCTGAGATTCATAGTGAACACAGTGCTCAACGAGAGGGATGAGGTCTGCCACCTCGCCGTAGGCCACCCCCTAAAGGCCTTCAGGGAGGGCATCAAGGAGGCTGAGAAGCTATATCTCCGAGAGATACCCAATAGGGCTGACATCGTCGTGGTCTCAAGCCATCCAGCTGACATAGACTACTGGCAGGCCTTGAAGCCGACGGACTACGCCTGCCTCGGCGTAAGGCCAGGCGGCGTCATAATCCTCGTCACCCCATGCCCAGAGGGAATCTCACCAGTCCACGGCGATCTAGGGGAGATGGGGCAGCTGACCTATGATGAGGTTTTAAAGGCCTATAGACGTGGCGAGATCGAGGATGGCGTCGCCGCCGCGGCATTGATGATACACGCCCAGATCAGGGAGCACGCCAGGATCATCTGCGTCTCCCACGGCCTATCCGAGGGGGATAAGGCAGCCTTAGGCTTCGAGCACGCCGACTCTGTGGAGGAGGCCCTGGAGATGGCCTTGAAGAGAATGGGGGAGAAAGCCAAAGTCGGCGTCATCAAATGCGGTGACATACTCCCAAGGATGAGAGCGGTGGGAAGCTGATCTTACAGCCACTGTAAGATTGTGGAGGTAAAAAGGTTAGAGGAGGCCCTCCTCCAACCTCCTCCTCAGATTCTCGATCATATCCCTCGTCATCTCAGCCAATCCGTAGCTGGGTTTCCAGCCCCAATCTCTTCTGGCTGCTGAGTCGTCGATAGACCTCGGCCATGTATCTGCGATCCTCTGCCTATAATCCGGCTTATATACCACCTTGAAGTCTGGTATATGCTTCCTAATCTCCTCAGCTAGCTCCCCGGCTGAGAAGCTCATCGATGCGAGGTTATAGTCCGCATGCCTCGTCAGCCTCTCAGCGTCGGCTTCCATGAGCTGAATCGCAGCCTTAATACAGTCGGGCATGTAGATCATCGGGAGCACCGTATCCTCCCTCACGAAGCAGGTGTAAGGCTCCCCCTTCACGGCGGCGTAGAACATCTCCACAGCGTAATCCGTCGTCCCACCCCCTGGAGGCGTCTTATAGCTGATGACCCCTGGATACCTGACTCCTCGGACATCGACGCCGAAGCGGTTATGGTAGTAGTCGCAGAGGAGCTCCCCAGCCAGCTTCGTCACCCCATAGATGGTTCTAGGCCTCATAACCGTCAGCTGGGGTGTCATATCCCTCGGGGTTTCAGGGCTGAAGACGGCGATGGAGCTTGGGTAAAACACCCTTAGCTCCAGCTCACGGGCCACCTCCAATACGTTGTAGAGACCACTCATGTTGACGTGCCAGGCTAGCTGGGGCTTCTGTTCACCCTTAGCTGAGAGGATGGCCGCCAGGTGGAAGATGGAGTCTATGTCATACTCCTCAACTATCTCCCTAAGCCTCTTGGCATCCGTTACGTCGAGGTGTTCGCATGGGCCTGAGGATAGGAGATCCTCCCCAAGCTTCTTAATATGAAAGGTAGCGACTACATTCTCCCCGCCGTATAGCTCCCTCAGCCTCGGAGTCAGCTCAGAGCCTATCTGCCCTGCGGCTCCTGTGACCAATATCCTCCTCATCCTCCTACCCAAATCCACTCCCCAGAATTAGAAATCTGATCAAGTTGATAATTCTTTCATCGAAAACCGTTAATCCTAATAATCAACCAACAATAATAATGGGATGAGCGTCAAGAGGCATCCCACGAAGTTTCTAAGGGAGGAGTACCTCGCCCTAGCGGAGCAGGACTTAGACTGGAAGCTTAAGACCGTTGAGGGGCCGAGTAAGCCTATAACGGTGGTCGAGGGGAAGGAGGTTCTACTGCTCTGCTCCAACAACTACCTGGGTCTCGCAACCCATCCAAAGCTCATAGAGGCCGCCATAGAGGCCGCGAAGGAGTATGGCGTAGGCTCCGGAGCGGTGAGGGCCATCTCCGGCACGATGAGCCTCCACATGGAGCTGGAGCGCCGATTGGCAAGGTGGAAGAGGGCTGAGGCCGCGCTCACCTACCCCACCGGCTTCATGGTGAACTCCGGATTGATACCGCAGCTCGTCGATAAGGGAGACCTAATCGTCAGCGAGGAGCTTAACCATGGAAGCATCATCGACGGCTGCCGGCTGAGCAGGGCTGATAGAGTCATCTATAGGCATACGGATATGGAGCATCTCGCTCAGGTTCTCGATGAGGCTGAGAGGCATAAGCCGCCGTATAGGAGGATACTCATCATCACGGATGGGGTCTTCTCCATGGACGGCGACATCGCCCCCCTCGATGAGATAGTGAAGCTCGCCGAGGAGCATGGGGCGATGGTCTACGTCGACGACGCCCACGGCGAGGGAGTCCTAGGTGAGGGTGGAAGAGGCATAGTCTCCCACTTCCACCTCGACCACGACCAGGTTCACGTCGATATGGGAACCTTCAGTAAGGCCTATGGCACCGTGGGAGGCCACATCTGCGGCTCCGAAGACCTCATAAGGTTCGCGTGGAACAAGAGCCGAACCTGGCTCCTCAGCTCATCTCTACCGCCTCCAGTGGTTGCCGCCACCATCGCCGCCATCGACGTATTGGAGACCGAGCCATGGCATGTCAGGAACCTATGGAAGAATACGAACTACTTCAGGAAGGCAGTCCAGGACTTGGGATTCAACACGGGTAGGTCTCAGACGCCGATAATACCCATCATCGTCGGGGAGAGCAGCAAGGCGAAGAAGCTGAGCGAGAAGCTATATGAGAGAGGCATCTACGTGACGCCCATCGTCTACCCGATGGTGGCCAGAGACCAGGCCCGTATACGCATCCAGATGCACGCCCAGCTAACCCAGGAGGATCTTGACAGGGTTATCGAGGCCCTGGAGGAGATCGGGAGAGAGCTAGAGATCATTTAGTCCCCCTTTTTCTGAGATCACCGCCCATCACCAGTCTCTCCACCCTCTTTCATGGTTAGATACTCCGTCAGCTTCCTCCCCCTCCTCGCTCTAAGTATATCTGCGCATCTCCTCGGGGATAGGGGCTTAAACTCCAGGTTTAGAGCCGCCATAAGGCTTTGAGCGCCCTTAGCGAGGCTTGGCGCTACGAGGATTCCCCTAATCCTCCTCCCAGTCTCGGCTCTCATGGCGTCGACGTAGCTCTTCAACTGGAGGACGGCTGCCCTATCGGCGGCTCTGCGCTTGATCTCCACAACAGTGAGAACCCCCTCCCTATCCACCCCTAGGATGTCGATGAAGCCAGGCTCGACTGGTTTCTCCGCCTCGACGGGTTTGAAACCCTCCTCAATTAGAGATGGCTCAAGTAGGATGGCTTGCTTCATATCCTCCTCGCTGGCGTAGAGGTAGAACTCCCCCTCATCAACTAGGTGTAGTATCGCTACGAGGGTGATCCTGTCGAAGGCGATCTCGAGAACCTCCCCCTCCCTACGTCTATAGGCCCTGATGTGTAGGCGGCCCTCATCGAGGCGGGTCTTGAAGATGGAGCCTGGAGGCTGCCAGTTCACCGGAGCATACTCCCTAGGTCGATGGATCAGCGTCGATCCATCGGGCTTTATGATGAGCAGCCGCTCCCCCTGGCTCAACTTGGAGGAGGCTCTCCCGACGTAGTCGACGGTGCAGCTCCCGACGATTAGGAGCATCCTCCTCTGGGCGATGCCTTTTTTCACAGCCTCATAGGCCTCATCCAGCGACGGCCTCTCCAGGATGAGCTGCCTCATAATCTTTCCCTATCTAAAGTCGGCGGTGGTGACGATGTTTATCCAGGGCGCATTCATCTTCTCATCCAAGAGCCTAAGATGATCCAGGGCGCCTGAGAGGACGAAGACTCCATGTCCAGGGAACAGCCTATCAGGCTGGAGCTCCACCATCCTTTTAATCGACCTCTTCCACTCCTCCAAGTCACATCCAGGGCCGTTTATCCACCCCAATCTGCCCTGAGCCGAGGCCGTATCGCCTGTGAATAGGTCTAGGGTGTCACCCTCCCTCAGTAGCAGCGAAACGCCTCCAGGTGTGTGACCTGGCGTGTGGACGACCTCGACTTCGACCTCCCCGACCTCCAGCTTCTCGCCGCCCCTCAGCCTCACATCGACCTCGACCCCCTCGAATTCAAGGCCTCTAGCCTTAGCCATCTCGTAGAGGGTTAGGGGGCCGAGCCGCTCGATCTCCCCAGCCTCAGCCTCATGGGCGGCGACGCTACACCCCGTCTCACGCTTAATGCCTCCAGCTCCACCTATGTGATCAAAATGGCAGTGGGTGAGGATTAGAAGCTCAATGTCCCCTGGGTTGAGGCCCACCTCCCTAATATTCCTTAGAACCCGTTTGACGTCTCCTCCCCCACCCGCATCGATGAGGGCGAGGGCGTCGCCGCCATCTATGAGATATATGTTACAGTCCCCGGAGTCCGAGAGGCCGTAGGCTCCTCCTCCCACGAGGTAAACCCTCTCCGTGAGCCTTAAGGCGGACATCACCTGATAATCTCCAACAGGGGATTTATCTCTTCTTCGCCCCTGGAGGCAGGATGGATAGAGGTTTTAACCCTTCGAAGGGTTCGAGCGCTCGAACCCCCATCTACACGAAGCCTAAAATTGACATCTCCATGTAACTCGAATCGCCTAAGCCCCTAGGCTTCGATCCCGATTCGATGTGAATCCTAGAGGCTTCTTGAAATATGGGGTTTCATGGATTTGGATGGAGTTCCTGGCCGTGTAGAAAAAGGGTGTTAGCGCTTCTCCATAGCCTCCTGGAATCTCTTAGCCATCTCCGGATAGTGCTTCTCCATGAACTCCTCCATCTTATCTGGATGCTCCACGCTCACATGCCACCTTATACCTCCAGGGCTGACGGAGTCCCAGTCGCAGTAGGGGCAGCGATACCTCTCCATCTCTATCTTCGCCATCGAACCACCTCTCAGAGATTGGGAGAAGACCTTATTTTTCAATATCGCTTCGGGGGGCGCCTTCGTCTCAGAAATCTGAGACGAAAATCCATCATAGGGCTTTATTAGAGCCTCCGATACCTTCTAATCGGTGCATCCCTTGGGGGAGAGGGAGGAGACCAAGGTTATGTGGATAACCTGCCCCGAGTGCGGGGCGAAGCTAGGCATAATCATCTCCGTCGGGGGGGTCAGGCCCTCGGAGGCTAAGGCCATAACCATTGATGAGATAAGGGAGCGCCTCTCCTCAATCGAGGTGGATCCCTCCATCCTCGAGTTCACACAGGAGGGAGACCTCATAGTCGTCACGCCGAGGAAATTCCTAGGGGAGCTTTGGGGTAAGATCAACGACGTTATGAAGAGCCTCGGCGGCGTCTGGGTGAGGGAGGGGAAGGAGAGCCGCTGGGAGATAAGGATCTGAATTCGCCGAGGAGGCTCAAGGCCACCTCACGAGCCCACTCACCGGTGGCGGGATTCTCGGAGATCTCCCTTAGAAACTCCTCCCACCCTATATCCATGGCCCCCCTCCAATCCTCATAGGCCTCGAGAATCCTCCTATAGGCCTCGAGGTGATAGGTGCAGTAGTCCTCCCCCTCAACGGCGTCCCTCCAGCAGAGCTTACACCTCAACGTCTCACCCCCTTCGACGGGCAATTTGGGTCTATACAGAGCTCCCAGGGCCTACGGCCCCGCCTTATGACCCTTATTATAGGAGCTCCACACACCTCGCATCGCTTACCAGTCGCCTCTATGCGCCCCCTCTGGGGAAGTGGATAGGTGACGGTGCAGCTTCCATCGAAGTAGCCGACGCAGCCTGCGAAGCGCTTGCCGGATTCACGCCCCCTGAAGATTCGGAGCTCCCTACCGCATCGTGGGCAGTTTCCAAGGGTGTTAGCCCTTATAATATCGCCTCTTATCGCTCTGTTGATCTCTAGGCCTATCGCCATCTCACGCTCCTTAAACCGCTTTAATATGGGCTTTAACGCCTCGACAGCCTCCTCCACCACCTCATCGGCCTTGATCTCTCCAAGCCGTATGGCTTCGAGCTTACGCTCAAGGCTTCTAGTCATCTCAACCGAGAGGATCTCAGGGCAGTAGTGGCTTAGGGTCTCGACGATGGCGAAGCCTAAATCCGTGATCCTCATGGGGTCGCCCTCCACGTAGCCCCTCCTATAGAGGGTGTCGAGGATTTCAGCCCTCGTCGCCTTTGTTCCAATCTCGGCCTCCTCCATCCTCTTGAGGAGGGAGCTCTGATTATACCTGCTGGGAGGCTTGGTGAATCTCCTAACAGCCTCAACCTTCAACAGCCTAATGGGCATCCCCTCCTCCAGGGGTGGAAGCTCCACCTCCTTCTCCCTTACATAAGGCCTATAGAATCTCATCCATCCAGCCTCGATGACTCTACCGCCCTTTAGATGGAATAGGTGGCCCTCCACATCGATCTCCGCCTTCACCCTCTCCCTCACGGCCTCCTCGCCGAGTGAGGCCATGAAACGCCGACAGATGAGGTCGTAGATCCTCGCCCCAGCCCCCTTAAGCCCCTTTGGAGCGACTCCGGTGGGGTGTATAGCTGGATGAGCTGGATCATCCATCCTCCCCTCCCTAGGTCTAAGGGTCTTCCTTGAGAGGAGCTCCTCAACCAGTGGGCCGTAGGCAGTCTCCCTCAACCCGCTGAGTATCTCCCTCACATCTATCGTCGGCGGCAGCTTCTGGCTTGAAGTCCTCGGATAGCTGATGTAAGCGTCGAGATATAGGCTCTCAGCCAGCCTAAGCGTCTTCGAGGGGCTATACCTGAAAACCCTATACGCCTCACGCTGGAGATCACCGAGGTTGAAGAGGGTTGGAGGCTGAATTCGATGCCTACTCCTGGAAACAGCCTTCAGAAGGCCCACCCTACCTCCACATCGCCGCTCTATCTCTAGGGCCTCAGCCTCCCTCTCAATGCGGCCCCCAGCATACTCAACCTTCAGGCGTCTACCGCCGATCTCAGCCTCAGCCTCTATCACCCAGTAGGGCCTTGGAACGAAGGTTCGAACCTCAATCTCCCTATCCCTGATAAAGCTTAGAGTCGGCCCCTGGACTCGGCCTATGCTCAGCGTCCTATAGAAGCCTGAAGCCCTCTTCACCGAGAGCGTCAAAGCTCGGCTTAGGTTTATGCCGAAGAGCCAATCCACCTCATGTCTAGCTCTCCCAGCCTCTATGAGGGGGAAGTCGAGTGTCCCACTCATATTCTCCCAGGCTCTGAGGATATCCCTCCTCGTTAGGGCTGAGAAACGCATCCTCCTCGCAGCCTTGAGGCTGCTCTCTCCACAGGTGTAGCGGAGGATGTTATATGCGATGAGGCTTCCCTCGATGTCGTAGTCGCAGGCGCTCACATAGCCCTCAACATCCCTCGAGAGCCGTTTAATCGCCTCTATGAAGACCCTCCTCTTCCCCGCTCTACGGTCAGCCTCATGGACTGGAACCCAGGTGAAGTCGAAGATCGGGTAAGTCCATCGACCCCCTCTCTGCGCCACGGTGTATAGATGTCCAAGGGCTGAGACTATGACAAGCTCATCGCCATCTCTCCTCGCTAGGTAGTAGGCGACACCCATCATACGCCTCTTCAGGGGTTTACCACCCTCGTCGAGGGCCTCGGCGATCCTCTGGGCGGCCCTAGGCTTCTCGCAGATGACGAGTATCCTACCCAAAGTCCGATCAGCCTTCAACTAGAACATCCCGAGCCTCTTTTAAAGGTGGTCGATGAGGTAAAGGAGAATGACCTCCCAGCTCCGAGGACTCGTCAGCTTTCTCAAGAGGCAGAGGAAACCCTTCAAGGTGAATCTCGCCAAGAACATGGTTGAGAACTTCTCCCTCTCCCTCACGGATCAATATCAATCCATCTACATCACAGCCCTGGGCGCGGATCCGGTTAAGCTGGGCTACGTCAACAGCGTCGGCGGTGTGGCGGGCGCCCTAACAGCCGTACCCGTCGGATGGCTCGCCGATCGCCTTGGTATAAGGCGGATACTCCTCACGGCTCTCCCCCTTATGGCCCTGGGATCGGTGATATTCGCCCTCTCCGAGAGCTGGGAGATCACAGCCCTAGCCTTTCTTATCTCAGCCCTCTCCCTCCGGATGGAGATGACCGTTTGCCCTATGATCTGCGGTAACACCCTTAGAGACGAGGAGCGTGTAACTGGGATGCAGCTCTGCGACACCCTCTCAGCTCTACCTAGGTTGATAGCGCCCCTAGTCGCGGCCCAGATAATCACCGTCGCGGGGGGATTGAATGCGAGGGGTATTAGGCCCCTATACTGGTTGAGGGCCTTAGGGATATCCATCGGCGCCCTCATCATCTACCTCCACTTCACCGATCCCATAGAGCCGAGGGGTGGGGCTGGACAGCTGAACATCCTCGAATCTCTAGGCAGGGTCTTCAGAGAGGGAAGGATGGTGAAGAGGTGGATGCTCCTCCTCGTCCTCTCCGTCCTCCCATTCTACCTATACCCCTACTTCCCCCTCTACGCCAAGGAGGTGAAGGGAGCCGATCAATATGTGATAGCGGGGATGAATACGGCTTCAACCCTTATCATCGTCCTCCTATCCCTCCCAACTGGAAGCCTCGCCGATAGATTTGGGAGGAAGAAGATGATCTTCTCGATGATGCCCCTATACCTCGCCTCCCTACTTCTCCTCATCTATGCGCCGACCCCTCAATACCTCCTCCTCGCAGGCCTCCTCAACGGCTTCAACACCCTCATCGCCGCGATCCAGGGAGCCATAACTGTGGAGATCATCCCAAGGGAGCTACTAGGAAGCTGGTTCGGCATCCTAGGCCTCATCAGGGGACTTGTAGGCGTTCTGGCACCCTTAATAGGGGGATATCTATGGGAGGCTGTCTCCCCATCAGCCGTCTTCCACCTAATCCTCCTAACCCAATTGGGTAAGGCCTTGATACTACTCTCCATGCCATCGACGGTGACGAGGGGATAAAAAGGCGGGGGTTACCTCGCCCTCGTGTACTCCCTTCCGAGGGTCTCCCTCGCTATGATGACCCTCTGTATGTTAGTGGCGCCCTCAGCTCCGATGTAGTAGCTCATCACACCTCTGAGACCCATCTCCAATGGGCATTCCTTCGTGTAGCCGTAGGCTCCGAACCAGAGCATCACCTTAGTGAAGATGTCATAGGCCAGCCTCGGAGCCATCAGCTTGCACATGGAGATATACTTGCAGCACTCCAGCGATAGACGTCTGTCAGGCATCTTCCCAGGCTCAGCCTTCTCATACTTCTTGTTCATCATCCAGGCGGCCCTGTAGATCAGCGACCTCACAGCCTCCAGCTCAGCCACCATATCGGCCAGCTCGAACTGGATGCCCTGGAACCTCGCCAAGGGCTGCTCGAAGGCCTTCCGCTCCTTGATGTATTCGACGCCTAGCTCTATGGCCCTCTGGGCGGCTCCCACACAGCTTGCTGAGACCAGAAGCCTGGCGGCGTCGAAGCCCTCCATGGTGAGGTAGAAGCCCCATCCGGTCTCGCCGAGCTGATAGTCGTCGGGGATGAATACGTCGGTCATCTTGAAGCCGCCTGTGCTGATGGCCATTCGGCCCATATCGTCGTAGCGCTTTGTCACCTCCACGCCCTCGGCGTCCAGCGGCAGATAGAAAGCCGTCATACCCCTATGTAGCTGAGACCTGTCATGGTAGCCGACGCAGAAGTAGCCGCCTCCCAGCTCCTTACACTCCTCCGTCCCGCTGATATACGCCTTCTCGCCGTTGACGATCCACCCTCCCTCAGTCCTCTTCAACGTCGTCTGGAAGCCCGCGACGTCGGAGCCTCCACCAGGCTCGGTGACGCCGATGCCGATGAAGGCATCACCCCTCGCAGCCTTCCTTAGGCATTCATCCCTAACACGGTCTGTGCAGTATCTGTCGACGACATAGCCCCAGCTCGCCTGAACTAGAAAGAAGACGGGTAGCGCTATGGATATGTCGGCATAGCCCAGCTCCTCGGCCGCTATGGTGGTCGTCACCCAGTCGGCTCCAACGCCTCCATGCTCCTCGGGCAGTGTCATGCAGAGGAGGCCCAAGTCGGCGATGCCCTTGATCAGCTCCCTTGGAAGCCTCTCCTTCTCATCGTTCTCCCGCACCTTCTCCAGCGGCAGATTCTTCTCCAGCCACTCCCTGAGGGAGCTTCTGAAGAGTTCCTGCTCCTCCGTGAAGGAGAAGTCGACCATCTAAGACCCTCTCCCCCTAATGGGGAGGAAAAACCTATTTAGCTTTTACCAGCCCCAACAACCATTTATAGGTGTCAGAGGTATAGGGTTGGGAACAGAGATGAAGGTGGCGGTTGT
This sequence comes from Candidatus Bathyarchaeota archaeon, assembly GCA_937898665.1. Taxonomy (GTDB): domain Archaea; phylum Thermoproteota; class Bathyarchaeia; order TCS64; family B23; genus B23. The sequence continues at coordinate 39,563 of CALEIY010000147.1, forward strand.
CGGGGCAGGTCTCATGGGGCCAGCTATAGCCCTTGAATGCCTGGAGAGCGGGGAGGTGGAGGAGGTTCTCCTTATCGACATCGATGAGGGGAGGCTTAAAGAGGCGTGGGAGAAGCTTGGCAGGCCTAAGAGGTTGAAGACCAAGGTTCAGGACGTCACCGATCGCGAGGGTTTCGTTGAAACCATTAAGGGATATGATGCCCTTGGAATAGCCCTACTGAGATGGCTTAACGTCGACGCTACCTGGGGGGCGATCGAGGCTGGGGTTCACGCCGTAGACCTATCCGCACCCCCAGAGGAGGACTGGGCCAAGATCGATGAGGCAGCCAAGAAGGCTGGAGTCACCATCATACCTGGCTGCGGCGTCGAACCTGGATTGACCGACATTCTGGCAGCCCACGGCATGGATCAACTGGATAGGGTTGAGAGCGTCGACATATACTGCGGAGGTATACCGAAGCATCCTGAGCCTCCGTTTAAGTATAAGATCGTCTTCGGAGGCCGCTACCTGCCGCTTAGGCCTGGGATGGTGAAGGTCATCGAGGACGGCGAGGAGAGATATGTGAAGAGATACACAGTTGCGGAGCCTATAACCTTCGAGGGGATCGAGGAGGAGCTTGAGACCTTCTACGACGGCTTCCCAGAGGTCCTATACGATGTGGAGAAGTTTAGGGAGGTTAAGCACTGCGCCGAGAAGACGGTGAGATATAAGGGCTACTGCAACTGGGTTAACTTCCTAGACTGGTGTGGACTGCTGAGCAGGGAGCCCATAGAGTTTGAGGGGCGGAGCATCATACCCTTCGAGGTCTTCAGCAGGATCATCTATCCGAAGGTGAAGATGGAGGAGACTGATCGAGATATAACGGTTCTGAGGGTCATCGTCAAGGGCGTGAAGGATGGCGTTGAGACCACTTATACCTATGATATGGTCGATCACTACGATGAGGAGAGGCATGTAACCTCCATGGCTAAGACAACCGGCTATACGGCCGCCATCGTCATGAGGATGATCGCGAGAGGCGAGATAACCGAGCGAGGCCTGGTGACGACGGTTAGGGCCATCAGGGGTGAACGATTCGAGAGGTTGATGAGAGACCTCGCCAGGATGGGCGTGGAGATAAGGGAGATCATCACAACCAGTAGGCCCCTATAACCTCCCTCTTTTCCCTCGCAACCTATAAGATTAAAACCTGATTGAGTGGAGAATCATCTTGATCGACATGTCGGATTTCTGGCCTGAGGGTTATAGGTGCGCCATCTTCCTCTCCTTCGACTATGACTCCTCCAGCGCTGAGATGTGGAAGACGCCTCATGACCTCGTCGCCCAGAGCAGGGGGAGATTCGCCCCAAAGGTGGCTATACCGAGGCTCCTCGACCTCCTCGACAGACTCGGAATAAAGGCCACCTTCTTCACCCCAGGTTGGACCGTCGATCACTATCCCGATTCGGTGGAGGAGATCATAAGCCGTGGACACGAGGTCGCAGGGCATGGATACATCCATGAACGGATGAATGAGCTCTCAGCCGAGGGGGAGGAGGGTGTCTTCAACAGGATGATGGAGGCCTTCGAGCGGATCGGCGTCAAACCCGTCGGGTATAGGGCACCCTACTGGATAGTCACCACCAGAACCCTCAACCATCTCCGACGATTAGGCTTCAAATACTCCAGCAACTTCATGGACGACGATATGCCCTACATCCTCGACGAGGAACATGGCATCGTGGAGCTTCCCGTCGAGTGGATGCTCGACGATTGGCCCCAATTCGAGCTCCAGAGGAAGGCGCCTGATGAGGTTTACCGGCTTTGGAAACCAGAGCTTGAAGGCATCTATGAGTTGGGGAGATACGCAGCTCTAACCTGCCATCCACAGTGCATAGGGCGTATATCGAGGCTTAAGATGCTGGAGAAGCTCCTAAGGGAGTTCCTGGATAGAGGCGACGTCTGGTTCCCAACTGGCCGTGAGCTATCCGACTGGGTTAGGAGGAGGCTAGCCTCCTCTTAACCTCCTCCACCAATCTTGGAAGAGCCTTACCCGAGGGCGCCCTGATGATGACGTCGCAGAGGTAGCTCAGCTCCGTCTCATTTGGATTCACCTCTATGAGGACTCCGCCGTTCCTCTTCACTATCAGCGGTAGACCAGCGGCTGGATAGACGACAGCTGAGGTTCCTATGACGAGCATACAGTCCGATCTCTCAGCCTCCTCAAGGCATCGATTGAGGACGTCTCTCGGTATGGGTTCACCGAACATCACGGTGTCGCTCTTAACAAGGCCTCCACAGTTGGGACATCGGGGTGGAAGCTCCGAGAGGTCGAAGCCCTCCAGGGGAAATCTTGAGAGACAGTTTAGGCATCGAAGCTTGTAGATGTTTCCATGAATCTCCAAGACGTTTCGGCTTCCAGCCTTATTGTGGAGGTCGTCGATGTTCTGGGTTATCAACGCCTTCAATATGCCGAGCCTCTCCAGCTCTGCGAGGGCGTAATGCCCTGGATTCGGCTTGGCCTTGAAGATGGTCTGCGTCAGCTCCCCCGTCTCCAGCCTTCTAATCCGCTCCTCCCACCACTTCTTCGGGTCGGCGAGGAAGCGTTGATATCCATCCATGGGAGGCTCCCCGAATCTCGTCCATAGGCCTCCAGGACCTCTGAAGGGTGGGATCCCACTCTCCACGGAGACTCCAGCTCCAGTTAGGGCTGTGACATAACTGGAAGATAGGATCAGCTCAGCAGCCCTCTCAACGGCTCGCTCCCAATCCATCTCATGGAAAGAAGTATAGGTGGTGATAAAAGTGTGGATTCTACTTCTTCAGCCTCTCCCTCAGCGCCTTCGTCAGCGCCGGTAACACCTCATATAGGTCTCCGACGATGCCGTAGTCGGCGAGGTTGAAGATGTTGGCGTTCTCATCGCTGTTTATCGCGACGATGATGCCGCAGTCTCTGATGCCTGCGGCGTGGTGAACTGTTCCGGAGATGCCGACGGCGATGTAGAGCTTGGGCCTCACCTTATGGCCGCTTATGCCGATCCACTCCTTCATCCATCCATAGTCGGCTGCGATGGGCCTGGTGCCTCCGATCTTGGCTCCGAGAACCTCGGCGAGCTCCTCCAGCAGCTTCAAGTCCTCCTTCTTCTTGAAGCCCCTGCCCGCTGCGACTATGACCTCAGCCTCCTCCAGGCCTACCTCCTCTCGAACCTTCCCACGACGCTCCACAACCTCAGCCTTAGGCTTCTCTGGTTCAACCTCCAGCTTTAACACCTCCCCCTTCCTCTCCGCCGGTTCAGGCCTCTTGAAGACCCTAGGGGGAACTGTGGCGATGTGCGGCGTCTTCAGGCTTGCCACCCTTGCTATGGCTGAGCCTCCATAGGTGAGCCTCTCAGCTATGAGCCTTCCATCCTCCAGCTTTAGGCTTAGACACTCGGTTAGGAGGCCGACTCCGAGGGATGCTGCGAGGCTTGCGGCCAGCTCCTTCCCCCTCTTCGTAGCCCCGATGAGGATGACGCTCGGCGACGCCTCCTCAACAGCCTTCAGTAGAACGCTCCTATAGGGTTCGAGACTCCACTCCCCCAGGAGTGGATGCTCCGCGACGTAGACCAGGTCGGCTCCATACCTGATGAGCTCCTCAGGGTTTCCATCTCCAATTTGGAGAGCTGCGAGCTTCGAATCCATGGCGTCGGCCAACTCGCGACCTTTACCCAGGAGCTCCAGCCTCAGACCAGGCTCCTCGGAGTAGATGAGGACGCTCATCGCTTACACCCCCAGAACACCCTCATCGATGAGGGCTTCAACGAGTCTCTCCACCTTCTCCTCGACGGTTTCGCCTTCGATGATCTTCCTCTTCCTCTCCACTAGTGGGGCCTCCACGTCGAGGATCTCCACAGCCCTCTCAGCCTTCAGGGCGTCGGGGTCAACCCCTATCGCTGAGGCATCCCACACCGTCGTGGGCTTCCTCTTCGCCCTCATGATACTCATCAACGTCGGAATCCTCGGCTCGTTGATCTCCCTGACAACCGAGACGACAGCTGGGAGCTCCACCTCCACCACCTCATCGACATCCTCCAAGTCTCGGATGGCTCTCAGCCTCTTGTCATCTATAAGCTCCAGCTCCCTCGCATAGGAGATCATCGGCAGTCCGAGGAGCTCTGCAACCCTTGGGCCAACCTGGGCTGAGAGGGAGTCGAGGCTCATCTCACCGCAGAGTATGAGGCTGTAATCCCCAATCTTTTCGATGGCCGCGGCCAGAACCTTGGATGTTCCATAGGCGTCGAGGCCTCTAAGATTCTCATCGTCGACGATGTAGGCGGCATCAGCCCCCATAGCTAAGGCCTCCAACATGACGGTCTTCGTCTCAGGGCCTCCCAGTGATAGGGCTAAGACCTCACCCCCATGCTTCTCCTTCAACCTGATCGCCGCCTCCAAAGCCCTCTTATCCAGCTCGCTGATGACATGCTTCACGCCCTCGGTGAGAGGCTTCCTCGTTGAGGGATCAAACCTCAGCTCATCGAGGTCTACGATGTCCTTTAGCAACACTATTATCCTCAAGCCCTCACCTCCCC
>CALEIY010000148.1 GCA_937898665.1 Candidatus Bathyarchaeota archaeon
TGATACGGCGACCACCGAGATCTACACCGTCTAATTCGTCGGCAGCGTCAGATGTGTATAAGAGACAGGGTTTAGGATATGAGGATTGGGAGATAGAGGAGGCGGAGCTGGGGAGGGGATTGGTTAGGGGTATGGCTGAGAATTATATAGCCCTCCACTGTCCCGTGGGGAGGCTTTATGGGAATAGGGTGATGGCGGGGAAGCTGCGCTTCACAGATACCATAATCGAGTTGGAGAGGGTTCATCAGAGGGCTGGAGTCGGGATAGACAGGCGTAGTGGGAGGGTTGAGGAGGGAGTATTATACTTCATCGAGGCCATACCGAGGGGTGTAGGGCTTAGATTAACCATCATCGCCGATAACCTCCACCCTGGAGAGGAGGATTCAAGACTCTTCGCAGAGACCCTCAGGGCCATCGAGACCCTGGGCCTATCGATAGGGGGGAGGAAGAGTGCAGGCCTCGGCCACTTAAAGCTGGATGGGGGGGAGTTCCATATATTGGAGCTTGAGGGGGATAGGGATAAGCTGGCTATAGGCAATCCATTGAGGAAGACTGATAAGATGGGTCTTAGGGAATTCATAGAGTATCTGGAGTCATGACTTTAATCATCTTTCATAAATGACTGGATTCCCCTCAGCGTCGACGCCGAATCATCTTTCTAATTCTCTTAGTGAGCTAAGCATGTAAGTGGTAGCAACTTATAAGGAGTCTTAATCTTCCCTCTACCTGATTCTAAGCCGACGCTGATCTCCGATAAGATATACACCGACTCTTGGAACTCTCTGAAGATTCAGCTATGAGACCTTGGTCTCTATAAGGCAGCTAACCCTCAATCCTCTTTGTGAGATTCTCAACAAGTGGGTCGAGCAGGGCGACTTCGTCAAGGTCAGGGACTCTCAATTCTCTTTGTGAGATTCATGAAGTGAAAGGGGGTTTATAAATGAGTTTTCAGTCGAGCTCTCAATTCTCTCTATGAGATTTCCTTGGAAGGGCGTATTGTCATAGGCGTAGACTGCTGACTTCCTCTCCATTCTCTTTATGAGATTCGAAAGCCATCTTCTATGAGTTAGTCACAGAGGGAACAGTGGACTCTCCATTCTCTTTATGAGATTCGCCGTTATGCTCTCTACGATGTTATTGGCGAGACTATTCTCTCCATTCTCTTTATGAGATTCTTCAAGGGAGGCGAATGGCGTCATCTCTGTGATAGAAAACTCTCCATTCTCTTTATGAGATTCCGATGATCTCATCGGCTTTGGGGTCGAGAAGCCCTACCTGGACTCTCCATTCTCTTTATGAGATTCTAAGAGAGTTAAGGATGTGATTACTGATGCTCTGGTATTCTCTCCATTCTCTTTATGAGATTCGTAAGTGCGGCCTAATTCGACTCTTCTACAACTCTCAGCTCTCCATTCTCTTTATGAGATTCCGAAACTGCCTGGAGGATCGCCGAGGAGAGGAAGCCTAACTCTCCATTCTCTTTATGAGATTCAGAGGAGCGTGGCGAGGAATGAATCAGGTCGATGATAAAGCATTCTCTCCATTCTCTTTATGAGATTCATAAACGAGATGTCTAGGAAAATGGTGGATGTCTTAGTGGTCTCTCCATTCTCTTTATGAGATTCCTCAGCGGCACCTCCCAGATTCGATTACCGTTAAAACTCTCTCCATTCTCTGTCTCTTATACACATCTCCGAGCCCACGAGACCTCTCTACATCTC
>CALEIY010000149.1 GCA_937898665.1 Candidatus Bathyarchaeota archaeon
GGGCAGCCTCAGACCCTACACCAGGAGGAGGAACCAGAGCCGGAGCCGGAGATAGCTCCCTCCCTTTTTATGAGCAGTCTGAGAGCCGGGAGCAGGATCTGGAGCAGGAGCATAAAAATGGGGCTAAGTCCGGCGGCGTCTGGGTCTCCTCCCTCTCCGCCTCCGGCAGCCTCTCTCCAGCCTCTCCGCTATCCTCTCCAGGCGGTAGGCTAGTCTGCTGAGCTCCCTTTCATGATCCTGGAGGACTAGGATGATGAGGTCTAGGATCTCCAGTCTCTCCAGGCTCATCTCTCCACCTCCAGGTAGTCGGTGATGAGGCTCTGTTCCCTGGGCTGGAAGTCGGGGCATCTCCTGGGGAGCTCCGGCCACACAGTTTTCCCATGCTTCATGCAGATGCCTCGCCCCACTGCGAGGGCGAGGTGGCGACAATCGAGGCAGTAGACCTTATCCCTTGAGGCCTTAACCCTCTTCATGGCCATCCTCTCCTCGCCTCTGAATCTCGCATCTGGGGCATGGTGGAGCCAGGGTTACTGGGTCTAGTTTAGGCAGCTTGTTGAGGTATTCCAGGATGGCCTCCTCTCCCTCGATTCTGATGGTCTGGTCTCCCTTCACTATGATGAGGCGTTCCCTCCTCTTCATGGCCATCTCCTCCTGCGGAGCCATACTCTCTCAGAGGTCTGGAGGGCGACTTCCCAGCCCTCTCCGAGGAGGCGGGCTATCTCATCGGCTTCCTGGAGGCTGAGGTGGACTACATCGTAGTATCTCGGGGTCTCGAGGGGTTGGACGTGGAGATAGATCATGGTGGTGGAGAGGTCTCGATGGCCGAGGGCTCTCTGAACCAGGGCGAGATCGCCGGTCTCCCTATACAGCCGAGTGGCGTAGGCATGCCTATAGGAGTAGAGGGTGAGGAGCTCGGCCTCTGGGTAGCCGGCCTCTATGAGATGCCTCTTGACGGCTCTCATCATGGTCTCCGCCTGGGAGTAGCGGCGGGGCTTTGAGGGGTTGTGATCCTGGGCGAAGACGGGGGCGTCGGGGTCTCGGCCCTCTGTTAAGGCCTGAAGGAGGCCGGCGAGTCTCGGCGATATGGGGAGGACTCTGGCCGCTGTGTAGCCGGCGTATTTGAGGGTTCCCAGGCGGACTCTATGCCGGCGGAGATCGAGATCTCTCACCCGTAGGCGGAGGCCCTCTGAGGGCCTGGCCCCCGTCTCATAGAGCAGTCGGAGGTAGGCTCTCCACACTCTCCACTTCGGGATTGAGAGGCTGAGCCGCAGCACCTCCTCACTGGGGAGTCTGACCTCCCGACGTCTATCCAGCCTCCTCATAAACCTGAGTTCAGGGAGGCGGTGGACTCGGCAATACCATCGATAGGCCGCCCTCAATACGCTTAGATGCCCCCTCCCGAAGGGTAGAGAATCCAGGATCCTCTCCATCTCCTCCACATCGTCGAGATTCCCCAAGCCCGCCAGCCGAATCAAAGCCCTCCTATACCTATCCACCGTCTCAGGTAGCACCGCCCTCCGCAGCTCCCAGACCACCTTGAGAATCCGGCCCCGAGCCTCTGGGCTGAGCTCCTCCCATACCTCCCTCCAGGTCTCTAAACCCCCACGTTGGAAGCCTTGACTCCGGTGCGGCCGCCGGGATTCGAACCCGGGATCTTCAGCTTGGAAGGCTGACGTCTTAGCC
>CALEIY010000150.1 GCA_937898665.1 Candidatus Bathyarchaeota archaeon
GGTATTGTGTAGAGGATTGGCATTCTGATTATGGCGTCGACTAGGATGGGAATTATGAAGACGAGTCTCGGATCGAGGCTTTGGTATAGGTATCCGCCGATGAGCATCGCTGGTATCCTGGTTAGGTGTTGAAGCAGCCCTGTTAGACCCGTCCATCGGCCTCTATATTCCGGTGGGACGAGCTCCATGCTCATGGTCATCCATGCATTGCTGCCCATTATTACTCCGCGTAGGCACCAGGCTACGAGGAGGAGCCAGGGCATGGTTGGCGGGGTGAGGATTAGGAGGAGGTTGCTGGCGTAGAAGAAGGGGCGGATGAGGAATATCGTGAATTTTCTCCCCCTGCTATCCGCCAGTGTTCCTAGGGGTATGGCTACCAGCATCGAGATCAGCACTAGGCAGGTGCCCATGTAGCCGACGATTAGGGAGTTGGCACCCTTATACTCGACGGCGTAGATGAAGGGAAAGGGCATGCTCATACCCCATGTGATCGAGCCCAGAGCCTGGAGGAAGGCGAATCTCTTGAGGGCCTTCCCCCTTCTGAACATCTCCCTGAAACCCGTCAGCAGCCTTCTGGCACCTGCTTCTATCTTGAATCTTACATCCTCAAGCTCTATCGCCACGTAGATGGTGATGATGGCGTAGCCTGCGAGTTGGATGTAGTAGAGGGGTCTGATGCCCTCTATTGAGATGCCTCCGAAGAAGTGGACTAGGACTCCCCCTATCGTTGGTGCGAAGAGGCTGAAGAGCTGTATGATGGCGGTTCTGAAGCCATATCCCTTGGCTCTATCCCTATCGGTGAGGCTGTTGGCTATGATGATGCTTTGGGTTCTCCACACGAGGGTCATGGTTAGGGTTCCGAAGATAACTCCTATGATGATCCATCTCCAATCCTGAGCGAAGGCGTAGAAGGCTATGGAGAGAAGCTGTATCACCATGCCGAGGAGGAGGATCTTCTTGATGCTGTAGACATCCGAGAGCCAGCCAGCCGGGATGGAGAAGACGGCGCTGACTGCCGATCCAATAGCCCTTATTCCTCCAAGTTGTAGGGGGGTTGCGCCTAGCTCGACGATGTAGATGTTATCGAAGTTCTGGGAGAGCTGCGTGAGGAAGGAGGCGGCGGCTCCCCTGATGAGGAGTACCCTATAATTCTTTGACTGTTTTTGAAGGAAGTCTCTGATCGCATCGAAGAGACCCATCGACTCTCTTCAATATCCCACAGCTTGCTTTTATCGATAACTCGGAGGCGGTAGCCTTATCAAGCCTGCCCTGAAGTTTGGTTTGTATGGTTCAGCTGGCTGAGATAACCTGGACGGATGCGAGAGACTACTTCTCCCGCTGCGATACGGTGATCCTACCCGTGGGGAGTACGGAGCAGCATGGCCCCCATAATCCTCTGGGTACGGACTTCCTGAATGCCGAGGCTGTGAGCAGGGTTGTGGGTGAGAGGACGGAGACCTTGGTTCTCCCCGTGATACCTGTAGGCGTCTCAGAGCATCATAGACAGTTCCCTGGAACTCTCTGGGTTCCTCCACAGGTCTTCAGGGAGTATGTGAAGGCTGTCGCGCTATCTGTTGTTAGTCATGGGGCTAGGAAGATCATCTTCATCAATGGGCATGGAGGTAATACCGCGAGCCTTCTCGAGGTTGCGGGTCAGCTGAGGAGGGAGCATGGGGTCTTCGCCCTCGTTATCCTGGCCTTCCCTATGGAGATGTTGGAGATTGGGGGAGGCCACGCCGGTGCTGGGGAGACGAGCGCCAACTTGTATTGGCATCCCCACCTCGTGCGAATGGAGCGGGCGCCTAAGACAGAGCAGAGGAGATCTCTCGGACCCCTTGAGATGGAAGGGTTGGGTAGGATTGGGCGGGCTATGTTTCCATGGGATACAATAGACCTCTCAGATAGCGGGGTTGTAGGGTCGGCTGGGGCAGTTTTAGATGCCTCGAAGGCCTCTGCGGAGAAGATTAGGCCTATAATGGAGAGGTTTCTGGGGGAGCTCTGCGATCTTGTGGAGAGGGTGAAAAAGGCGGATTTGAAGGAACTCCTATGTAGACCCCATCTCTAATTTTTAGATTATACCTAGTTTCAGGCAGAGTTCTTTTATTTTCTCCTTTGCGTCTTTCAATATGTTTTCTCCATGGGTTAGGAGGAGTATGTTGAAGTCGTAGTTTAGAAGTCGTTTGATCTCCCTCTTAGCCCTCTCGGGGTCTTGGCTGTATTTTTCTGGGGGTGGGATCAGCTCCCCCTTCTCATCGGCGAAGATTGTGTCGCCGACGATTATGGCCTTCTTCTCGGGGAGGTAGTAGCAGCAATTCCCATCGGTGTGTCCTGGAACATGAACGAGCACTATTCCCCCACAGTGGGGGAGCCTATATCCGTCTCCCACCCCTTTAACCTCGACTCCAGTCTCCCTTTCTATCGCCTCCGCATCTCCCTCATGGACTATGATCTCTGCATCTGTTAACTCCTTTACCCTCTTCAGATTCTTTATGTGATCTCCGTGTCTATGAGTTATGAGGCAGATCTTGATGTCTTTCCAATCCTTTCCTATCGTCTTTAGCTCTTTCTCTATGCGTTCAATGGCGGAGGGTCTCATTCCGGTGTCTATGAGGATGAGCCCCTCATCGCAGTTTAAAAGGTAGCATTCTAGGGGTAGGCC
>CALEIY010000151.1 GCA_937898665.1 Candidatus Bathyarchaeota archaeon
ATATGCCTTATGCTCCGCTCGATATGCTCCCTGGAGGCTATGTCGCCTCTATGCCATAATGCCCCACCCCTTATGGCCTTGATGCCCTCTAGGCTGATCCGCCTCGCCTCCTCTATGGAGTCGCCGATGCCGACGACGCAGACGGCCCTAGACCTAAGGGCGTAAACCTCGCCATCTCGGAGCTCCATCGACGCCGGATAGATCCTCATCCGATCCCCATATCGCTCCATCAATCTATAGGCCTCTGAGAGATCTACGGGGCCTCCAACTTCCTCCCGTCTAACCCTCTCTGGGTATACCTCCTCAAAGCCGCCGTAGTTCGGCGGCACCTTATAGGTGACGACAGAGGCTCTCCGCTCCACCTCTATCCGTGTCAGAGTGCCCTCCAGGATCTTGAAGCAGACCTCCACAAAATCGTCCTTTAGAAGGGGGAGAATGTTTATGATCTCTGGGTCTCCAGGCCTGCTGTTATTCTCCAGTATCTTCGGCCCCTCAGCCGTGTGGATGAATGCCACGTAGAAGGGCATCCCTAGCAGCCCCTCATTCCGCCCCTCCCCCCGTAGATATTTGAAAAGCCTCTCCACAAGTCTAAGCTCCCTCTCCCTATCCTCAGGGGTCATGAAGGGGAGGATGTCGCCTACCTCCTTATAGGAGCCCATCCCACCGGTGTTTGGGCCGCGATCATCGTCGAAGGCCCGTTTATAGTCTCTGGTCTCCGGCAGTGGAGCCAGATGGCTGCCATCGCAGAAGGCTTGGAAGCTGGACTCCTCGCCCTCAAGCTTCTCCTCGACGATCACCGGGCCATGCTTAAGGTTGGCGTAGAAGTGCTCTAGGATGCCCTCCCTCGTCGTGAAGTGATCTCCCCAGACGCCGACGCCCTTCCCCGCAGCCGGGGCATCGGGCTTCACGGCCACACGGTTTTCAAGCTCATCCAGCCAGGCCTCAAGATCTCGACGCAGAGCCTCATCACTGGGATAGTCAGCCCTATCGAAGACCTTGAATCGGGGATTCACCTCAGGTATGACCTCCTGGAAGAGTCTACGCTGAGCAACCTTGCTCCCCTCAAGGGCGTATCTCTTTGTGGGGCAGATCATCGGTATGCCAAGCCTCTCCTCCAGGAGGTCTCGGATGCCGTTGATGATGGGCTTCTCAGGGCCTACGATCCCGAAATCTATCCGGTCTCGATGCCTCTCAGCGAAGCGTAGAATCTTCCCCACATCCAAGTCTGGGATGACGACGTGCTCCTCAGCCCTCTCAACGTTGAAGGGGTTCCGCTGCCTATCAGCTATGTAAAGCTCCACCTCATACTCCAGGCTCCTCTTGAAGGCGTCCACCATCGCGGCAGCCCTCGCCCCATAGGAGACCACGAGAATTCCAACCCGCTCCATCGACGATCATTCCCTCATAGAGGCCTTTAAACTTCCGAGCTGGATCATAGGTAGTCTCAAGCCCCATAGGCCGAGGCGGAAGAGCTTCTAAAAAATGGATTAGCGTCGGTAAATCAATGGTGTAGCTGGATACCTTAAGGTATGCCACGACCCCTGTCATGACTCCTGCTAGCGTTTGTCTGAGCTTGAAGAGATCCGCAACGTCTTTAAGCCTCGATGTTGCCGCCTCAGATATGGTTGAAAAGAGGACATAATTATAATTAGTTTTGGGAATTCCTAGGGGAATCCCTTAACAGAAGGGAAGGGTCTTTAGAATAGAATACTCAAGTAGTTCCTTAGATCTTTTTCGGAACTTCCCTATGAGGCTTAATTATCTCTACTGACTTGAGTGGGGGAGGTCTTCATAGACAACTCTCTTGAACTATATTTCCGTGCTCTTCTTCACTATAAGGGTTCCGTCTTCCTCTAGGAATACGACTATATCTCCCCGTTTGAATTTGAACCTTTCTCTAACCCTCTTTGGTATCGTCACCTGGAACTTGTATGTTATCTTGCTGATTCCAAGAACCTCCCTTCTAGGCTCCTCGGCCATCGATCTCCACCGAGGTTGAAGCCTTAGGGGGTAGTTTAATGAATCCAAGGAGTGGAGGTAAATTCCTTACTTTCAAGGAAAATCTTTTAAAAAATCTCTGGAACCGATCGATCATTGATTATGAAAAGGGGTAAACTCCTCGGCGTTTTGGCCATCATAATCATCGCAGCCATTATGGGCGTCTACTTCGGATATGTGAAGGCCGACTATGATGGTGATGGCCTGGCAAACGATGAGGAGTGGAAGTATGGGACGGATGTCCACGACCCCGATACAGACAATGATGGGTTGGAGGATGGAGAGGAGGTTGATATGGGGACAAGCCCAGTTGACTTCGACACTGATGGAGATGGACTGGGAGACGGGAAAGAAGTCGAATTGGGAACAGAACCACTAGACATAGACTCAGACGACGATGGCCTTGAGGATGGATATGAAGTTGATAGCTCTCATACTGACCCATTAAAAGAGGATTCAGATGGGGATGGACTTAACGACAGAGAGGAGATCCAGATCTACAATACGGATCCCATGAATGGGGACATGGATGATGATGGCCTCCTCGATGGGGAGGAGATAAAGACCTACACAACCGACCCATTCAAGGCCGACTCGGATGGAGACGGCCTCGATGACGGAGAGGAGGTTAAAACATACAAAACGAATCCACTAAAAACAGACAGCGATGATGATGGATTGAGGGATGGAGACGAGGTTCAATATTATGGAACAAATCCCAGAGACCCAGATTCGGATGACGACAACCTAGATGACAGAGAGGAAGTAGAGGAATATTATACCAATCCCACGGACCCAGATACGGATGAGGATGATCTCCCCGACGGAGATGAGGTCAAAATATACCTCACGGATCCCTTAAACCCAGACACCGATGGAGATGAATTAACCGATGGTGAGGAGGTGAATGTATATGGAACTAATCCGAATGATGCCGATACAGATGGCGAAGGCTTACGGGACTATGAGGAGATTAAAGCTTACGGAACCAATCCAGTGGATCCGGACACCGATAATGATGATCTTGATGACTATGAAGAGGTCAAGCTATACAAGACTGATTCTTTAAACCCAGATTCTGATAATGATGGGCTATCAGATGGCGATGAGGTTAAAGTATATGGGACAAATCCATTGGACAAAGATCACGACGATGATGGACTAATAGATGGAAGAGAGATCGAACTTGGAACAGATCCGAAGGATCCAGATACGGATAACGATGGCTACATAGATGGCATAGATCTATTCCCATTGGGTGCTGCCCATCTAGAGATATACATCTCTTACTGGGAGGAGAAGGATTATGCAGACCCCTTATGGACCCATGGAGACGTATATTTCGTAGCGTATGTCTACGATGATGAGGGAAATTTAATTGGATGGGGTCAAACCACAGTCCATCCCAATGTTAAAAGCGAGCACGACATAGATTGGCTATATATAAATATACCAGATAACGTGAGACTCATCCAAATATATCTTGAAGCTTGGGATAGAGATGAGCCATGGTCTGCGGATGACCAATATGATATCTCGGAGGAACTTGATTACAAAGCCCTCTACATAGACTATGACGTGTTGTCAGGCACCCTACAAATCGAGAGTGATGGAGATGTCGATGGAAGCACAGTTGACATAGATGCCCTCATAAAATTGGAAGTATCTATTTATCCCATTATTTATCCCTCTTAAGGATAAATGTCTTAAGTGAAGAAGAGTATAGTATGAAAGATATCAAATATCACAGGATGGTTCTCCTTTATGGTATGTTTGACTTCTCTTTAAAGTCGAATCTCTAATTTTCATAATATCTAAAATCGATTTAATTTTTTCATTATAAGCATTTAATACTTATGGAACGATTAGAGTGAAACATGATGAAATATTAATAATCAGTCTATATAATACTTTAATAGTTGAAGACCTACTGAAGTTAATTTGAATGTAGTATGTAACTTCGATGAAGGGGGAGAGATTCAATCTAGCATTTCCATCAATCCTTACATCTACAATATCTTTTATCTAATATCGAGAAGATTGTCTGTCCTAAGGCAAGTATATCCTCTATTGAGACCGTGATCATCTATAAAGATGCCCTCTAGATATAGTTGAGAAGGATCTCCATTGGTCCGAGGTGTGTAGGAAGACTGCGATGCTCATGAAGAGGATGAGAAAATAGTTTGAGCTGTTGAGCTTTACAAAATCATAAAAATTTATCACTATAAGTTTTTATAGATGTTCAACAAAAAGAGATTGAGATGAAGCTGATTGAAGCATCGAATCCCTCATCAGAGTCTAAGGGGAGCTCTAAAAGCTAGCATATGATTGAACGCCACGAAAAATTTAGGAGGTTAACAATATGCGATTTGAGAGTTACAAGAAATATCTCCCTCACATTTCCTTTCCTCCTACAGTAGCACCTTATGTTCAACAGATTTTTAACTCTAAAACTCCCAAAGAGACTTACGCCCGTTTAGAGCTAAAAATTCCACCTAAGTACAGGCGTATGATTGAACAAGTGATAGAAATATTAGAAAGGAAACGTTTTATAGAAAAACTGAAGAGAGTGAGGGATAAATATTGTCAAAAAAGGCTTTAATATTTGTAACTTCAATCTTAATTGTATTAGTAACAGCTTCACTTTATTTATTTGAATCAAGAAAAATCGCTCCAGTTAAAACAGGTAAGGAGGAAATCGTAAGACCTGAAAGACAACAAATGTCTATGGAGGATCTTCCTTTAAACTCAACAAGAGGATTTACGCTCCAAATAGGTGAGGAAAAAGTATACTTTGAATTTGTAAATTTAGAGGTTATAAAAGACTTGGAAGATATGCTATTCATGCCAAATGAGAAGCCAAATAATACAGTGATTGACCGATTTGAGGATAATCCATTTATTGCCTGTATGAAATTTTCATTCCGTGTTAGAGCTTCTGATTTTCCAGAAATAATGATTGAAATGTTCGACGAAAAAGTGAGGGAATGGAAGGGGTTTATGACATTATTGACGGTACCTTCCCTCGCCGCTGAGCAAGGGGGTGCTCTCGATTCAATTTTGGTCACCCAAGACGGTGATAGATTCGACATTTACTGGGGTGCTCATTTCCCTCCCATCGAGACGCCCCTATGGTTTAGAGGAATAGATGAAGACATAAGATTACATGCCATTTTGAGTATAGAAATTCCTGAAGGAGCAAAAATGTACCATACGGGAGATGTGCTTTACCAGGCAGGAAATTTAACGGTTGTTTATGAAAGGATACTTGAGGAGGAGGGTGCACTACATGTATATATAGAACCGTTTGAACTCCCCTATGTAAAGTTTAAGGTTGAAGATGCTAAATTTTTGTCAGCTTCAGAGCTGGAGCTTACGCTTAGAAACGCTGGAAATCTGCCTCTCATAGGGAGAATGCATTGGGGAAATAGAGATTCCGTAAGCTTCCATCTTTTCCCTGCCTACCTTAACCCTATTATCGTTGTAAATGGAGAGGAATTCGACATATCAACTGGATATGTGGGAGAGATACCTAAAGATCCAAAGCACATCATTAACCTTCCAAAACCTTGGGAAATAGAAGGTTGGGCAGTAATCATATACCCAGATGAAATGTTAGAGCTAACTATTTTTCCTCCTATTTCAGAGAATAAAGTAATTGTCAAGGGACAGGAAGGGAAGATAACATTACATGCGAAGCCAGTACCCCAAAGAATCCTTAACATTGATGCTGATGCATTCGAATATAACCTTGACTTTCATAATATTGTTGTGGATGTTAGGAATGAGGGAGATTCACCTTTCTTTGCCGAGAAAGCTGAGATAGATGTATTGATCGATGGGAGAGAAATCCCACTCGATCGGGCTTGGGGAATTATTCCAACAGGCGAGATAGGAGAAATAGAGTTATGGCTGGAAGAGGGTAAAAATTCCATTAATTATAAAGAGTTAGTGGAAGGTTTTACAGTAAAAGTGTCCATCGATGGCAGAGAGATTGTATATGATGTACCTCCACTAGCACCCAAAATAGAAGTTATGGGTGTGAAAACCCATATATTATGGGAGGATGTCTGTGACGGTATCGTTATTAACATCACAAACAATTGGATTTTCCCAATAGAAGCAAAATGGGTGGAGGTTTACGCTGAGGGAAAGTCTATTAAATACTACACTGAGCCAAGCTATTGCGTAGTTTATCCAGGTAAAACGGAAACTTTTACAATAAATTTTGTTGATGATGTTAGGATAGGTTCTACGGTAGAGGTTAAGTTAGGTCTTACTAGTGTAAAAGTAAAAGTTTAATCCCCCTTTTGTATTGCAACATATTTCTGATCTTAGATTCAAAGAGAGGATGTTAGCAGAGACTGAGGACTTCCTCGGCATAGGCTATTACTATCTCCATCTCCCTCTTGGTGAAGAATCTCTCAGGTGACATCTGTTTCTCCTCAATATTGTATATCGATAGTTCCCTCAAGTAGGATAAGATCTTAAATTTATTCAGGCTCATCTGCTGGAAGATTATAAGTGGAGATTGAGTAAACTGAATAGGATAAGTTTATCTAGCCTAATTTTTATTCAAGATTTCAATAAATAAAATAAAATACATATGGAAGATTATAGGAAATATAGAAGGTTTAATTGCAAGATATGAGGTTGGAGGTTCTCACATTAATTTAATTGAATCCTTAAATCCGCCCTCTAGGATGCTGAGGTGTTTCCTTGCAATGAGGCGTGTTACAGAAAACTACCATATAACCCTTGAGACCATGGAACTAGATGTAGTGACAACTGGGAAGACGAGACTCAGATTTAAGAGACCTTAGAATCGTGATTTAGGAAACTCTGGAAGGGGGAACATGGATATTTATTAGGCGGGTTTTGTCTCAGGGTTTGAAGCTTAGAGTTGGTGGAGATAAATATATAAGGTAGGAATGGAATACTGGAATACTTGGTGGTGGGTGTGCCTATAGTCAAGAAGACCATTGCGATACATCCGATACTGGACAAGTATGTCAGGCGTACATGGGCACTACTGGTGGAGGCGGGCTACGACGCTACGTATTCCCTAGCCTTGAACTTCATGCTTTTGGGCGCCGTGCTGGAGGCTACCAAAGAGGGAGGTTGGAGTGAGGAAACCAGAAAGGTGGTGTGGGACTCGTTCCTGAAGGATAGAAAAGCGATAGAAGAGCTAAACCTGGAAGACATGCTCACAAACTTAGCGGAATACATAACTCCTAAGCATGTAACCGTAGAAATACGGGAGAAGGTGAGGGTAAAGGAGCGAAATGTCTCGATAAAAGCTGAAAAGAGACGAGAAGATGAGTAATATTCGAATGGAATGATAAGCACTTATGTAAGGCGACGCATCTCTAGAGGTTTGGTGAGAGGTTGTGGAGAGGCTACTTAACGGCTTCCACATGGGGGATGGGGTGTCGAGGAGGTTAGGAGGGAGCTGTTCGAGCTCTCCACTCTCACTTTCTCCCAGTGCATAATCCCCGTTCATGAGCGTGAGATGAAACATGAAGAGAGGCCTCTGAGCTGAGGGTTAGGCTGCTGGAGTCGTCGAGATGCATTGCCTTGACTGAGGATGAATCCAGACCTATCTGTCGCAGGGCTCCTAGGCGTATTGTGGGTGAGGCCGAGGTCAGGTCGATAGAGGTCTCTGACGGCAAGATGGAGCTCCAGCTAACTGGGGTAGTGGATCTAACCCTTAGGATGCCCCTGGAAGAGCATGTCCTGGAATACTTCGTTGAGTTGAGGGATGGGGGCGTAAAGATATGGGTTGAGACCAGAATCCCAGACCCATAGCCCTCTCCATCCTAGGCTTCTCATGGAGGCCCAGTCATCTCACGGAGACCCCCCATGTCGAGATACTCACCCCTGTGAGAGATGCTTCTCCCTAGGATGTCTCCGAACATGGCCTAGGAAACCCTTTTTTATAGCTTATGGCTTCACATAGAACCCCAAATGATCAAGGCCATACTCTTCGACTGC
>CALEIY010000152.1 GCA_937898665.1 Candidatus Bathyarchaeota archaeon
ATGGGCCACGGCATAGCCCAGGTCGCGGCGTTGTCAGGCTTCGAGGTCTGGGTTAGAGACATCGCTCAGGAAATTCTGGACAAGGCGAGAGAACGAATTGAGGGGAGTCTACGCAGAAGCGTTGAGCGTGGAAGGCTGACGGAAGATGCGATGAGGGAGGCCCTCAACAGAATCCACATGACCCTCGACCTAAAGGAGGCAGTCGGCGACGCCGATCTGGTCATCGAGGCGGTTCCTGAGAACCTCGACCTCAAGAAGAGGGTTTGGAGCGAGACCTCCCAGCTTGCGAGGGGGGACGCCATCCTGGCGACGAACACCTCAAGCCTCAGCATCAACGAACTCGCCGAGGCTGTCTCAAGGCCTGAGAGGTTTCTAGGCATACACTTCTTCAACCCTCCAACGAGGATGAAGCTCGTCGAGGTCATACCAGGCGAGAAGACGGAGCAGAGGATCATCGAGGCAGCTATGAAGACTGCTGAACGTATGGGGAAGACACCCGTCCTCGTCCGAAAGGACAGGCCAGGATTCATCGTCAACCGAATCCTCATCACCTACCTAAACGAGGCCGCCAAACTGCTGGAGAAGGGCGAATACAGCAAGGAGCAGATCGACAGCGCCATGCAGTATAAAGCCAAGATGCCCCTCGGCCCCTTCATGCTCATCGACCTCATAGGCGTCGACATAGTCTACCACATCCTAAAGGTCTTCGAGGAGAAGCTCGGCCCAGAGTATGCGCCGGCCAAGCCCATCGTAGAGCTATATGAGGCCGGAAAGCTGGGGAGGAAAACCGGTGAGGGCTTCTACAACTATGCTGAGAGGCCTACAGTCCCCGAGGAGGCTGGTGAGGCCTTCGATCCAGAGACCCTATGGAGAGTCATCAGGGAGGAGGCTGAAAAGGTCGTCGAGGAGGATATAGCCTCAAGGGAGGATGTCGATAGGGCTATGAAGCTGGGGGCGAACCTCCCCAAAGGCCCCTTCGAGGTGTGAAGTATGTCCGAGGAGCCGATTTTGGTTGAGATCAAAGAGGGGGTCTGCTGGATCACCCTAAACAGGCCGGACAAGCTGAACTCCATAGACTCCAAGACAATGAAGAGACTCTTCGAAACCATCGACGAGGTGGAGGACGATCCAAATGTGAGATGCGTCGTCATCAAAGGCAGCGGAAGAGCCTTCTCAGCGGGAGCCGACGTCGACGAGTTGATGAAGCTGACCCCTGAGGAGGCTGAGGAGCTATCGAGGAAGGGGCATGAGACTATGATGAAGATCTCCTCCATGCCTAAGCCCGTCATCGCAGCCATAAACGGCTACGCCCTCGGAGGCGGATGCGAATTGGCATCGGCCTGCGACATAAGGATAGCATCCGAGAAGGCAAAATTTGGACAGCCTGAGATTAAGCTGGGCATCATCCCAGGATGGGGTGGAACACAGCTACTGACGAGGCTGATAGGCGTTGGAAGGGCGATGGAGCTCATATTGACGGGGAGAATCATAGACGCCGAGGAAGCGTATAGGATTGGACTCGTCAACAAGGTGGTACCCCACGACCGCCTTGAGGAGGAGGTCTCAGAGCTGGCTAAGACCCTCGCATCTGGGGCTCCAATAGCCATGGCTGAGGCTAAGAGGCTCGTCAACCTAGGAGGCTCCCTGGAGGTAGGCCTCGACGAGGAGGCGGAGGCCTTCGGGAGGCTCTTCGCAACCGAGGACTCTAGGGAGGGCTTCAAGGCCTTCAAGGAGAAGAGGACGCCGAGCTTCAAGGGCGTTTGAGGGGTCTGAAGCAGAGGAGAGGCTCCTCCCCCAATTTTATGACGTCAGCCTCAACCTCCAATCCAACCCTTAGATCAGCCTCAGAGACGTCGAGCATTCGACCCGATACCCTGACTCCTTCGAGGAGCTCCACTATGGCGACGGCGTAGGGTTCCTCCCCCTTAAACCTCGAGGGTGGAACATGGATCACCGTGTAGGCGGCCACCCTACCCCGCTTGGGAGCCTTAAGGGACTCTAAGTCCCCTGAGCCGCATCTTGGACAGATGGGTCGAGGTGGCAGCTGAACAGCGCCGCAGCGCCTACACTTAGAGGCCAGGAGATAACCCTCAGCGAGGGCGTCCCTATAATCCTTCACCGTGAACACATCCCTTCACCTCCCATAGATCTGAACCACAACCGTCGCCCCTGAGGCTCCAACGTTGTGGATTAGACCCACCTCCGCATCCCTCACCTGCCTCTTATCCGCCTCCCCTCGCAGCTGTTTGAACATCTCGTAGGCCATGGCGGCGCCTGTCGCCCCTACGGGGTGGCCCTTCGCCTTCAAGCCTCCATCGGGATTGATGGGCTTGTCGCCCTCCAGGGAGGTTCTACCCTCCTCCGCAGCCTTACCCCCCTCCCCCTTTGGGAAGAAGCCCAAATCCTCGGTGGCCACAACCTCGGCAATGGTGAAGCAGTCATGGACATCCGCCACATCGATGTCCTCTGGGCCTAGACCCGCCATCCTATACGCCTGCTGAGCAGCCAGCCTCGTCGCCCTTATCGATGTCAAGTCCTCCCTATCGTGGAGTGCCATGGTATCCGAGGCCTGCCCGATGCCCCTCACATAGATTGGGGTATCCGTAAATCTCCTCGCCACCTCCTCCGAGGCCATGATAACGGCGGCCGCCCCGTCGGAGATGGGGCAGCAGTCGAAGAGCCTCAGCGGATAGGCCACAACGGGGTTCAGCGGAGACCGTAGAAACTCCATCTCATCCTTGAAGGTCATCCCCCTCCTCTCACCCAGCCTTCGGGCGATGTCGATGACCTCCTCCTGGAACTGAGCCTTAGGGTTCAGCGACCCATTATGATGATTCTTTATGGAGACGGCGCATAGCTGCTCCCAGGTTGAGCCATATCGATGGAAGTGGGCCGTCGCCATCGCGGCGTAGAGACCTGGGAAGGTGAAGCCCACAGCTGCCTCATAAACCTCATCCGAGGCCATGGCGAGGACATCGGTCACCTCCTCCGTTGTCAGAGTCCTCATCTTCTCCACGCCGCCCACCATCACCACGTCATAGAGGCCTGAAGCTATCGCCATCACTCCAATATTAAGAGCAGCACCAGAGCTTCCACAGGCAGCCTCAATCCTAGTCGCAGCCCTCGGTGTTAAACCCAGCCAGTCCGCCATGAGAGCGGCGACATGCCCCTGATGCTCGAAGGAGTCGCTGGAGAAGTTTCCGATGAAGAGGGCCTCGATGTCCCTCAGCTCTATGCCATTGTCGACGGAGGCCATGGCCTCAAGGGCGGCTTCCACGAAGAGGTCTCTACCTGTCTTATCCGCGTGTATCTTGTGGTGGAATCTCGTCATCCCAGCCCCTATTATGGCTACACCCCTCTGAAGCCCCATCCTAATCGCCTCATTTACCCTTCTGGTCGAGTTAAAGGTTGTGTCGAAGTATCACTCGACGATCGTCGAGTGGCATCGGAAATCTTTAAATGGCCATAAGGGGATAGGCTGTGAGATTGGGGTTGAGGAAGGCATTCGTCCTCATCAACACCGAAATGGGCGCCGAGCATGAGGTGGCTGAGGCCCTACGGAGGATCCCACAGGTGAAGGAGGTCTACGGCCTCTATGGAGTCTACGACATGATCGCGAAGGTTGAAGCCGAGACGATGGATGAGCTGAAGGAGATCATAGGGATGAAGATAAGGAAGCTTAGGAACGTCAGGTCTACGCTGACGATGATCGTTATAGAGTAGGGTCGAGGTAGCCGAGCTCCTCAAGCCTGGAGATAACCCTCCTAGCATTCTCCTCAGCCGTGTAATTCTCGGTGTCCACCACAACATCTGGATTCGGAGGCTCCTCATAGACGTCGCCGATGCCCGTCATATTCGGAATCTCCCCCCTTAAGGCCCGTTTATACAACCCCTTCGGATCCCGCTTGATACAGGTCTCAAGGCTGCATTTCACATAGACCTCTATGAAATCCTCGCCGATGATATTCCTCGCAGCCTCCCTCGCCTTGATGTAAGGTGAGACGAGGCAGACGAGGACTGCGACTCCATTCCTCGCCAGGAGATGGCTGACATAGGCGACACGCCTAATATGAATCATCCTATCCTCAGGGCTGAATCCGATCTCGGGATCTAGCTTCCTCCTCAGCTCATCGCCGTCGAGAACCTCAACCCTGAGGCCTCTACGCCTAAGCTCCCTCTCAACCAGCCTCGCCACAGTCGTCTTCCCAGAGGCTGGAAGACCCGTAAACCAGACGACGAATCCCTTATCCCGCATCACCCCTAAATCCCTTAGAGTCCATTAAAGCCTTTTCACCAAAACCTCATCAGATGTAGAAGGACGTGGAATAGCTGTCTGATATGCCTCGTCTTTATACGCCTCTCGCCCCTCCTCTCCTTAATCGATATTGGAACCTCAGTGATCCTCGCACCTAATCTATGGGCCTCTAGGATGAGGATGCCGCAGAGGCAGCTCCCCTTAAGCTTCATTCCCTCGGCAACCCATCGTCTCAAGGCTCTGAAGCCGGTGCTTACATCGTGAACCGGCACCTTTAACCCTGTTAGATATGCGAGGATCCGCTCGCTGAGGTGTGGTAATCTGGGTCTCCGACCTAGAACCAGATCGGCCTCATCTCTCAGTATCGGCTCCAGGAGCCTCGGAATCTCGTCGGGGTTATGCTGTCCATCGGCGTCGAGGGTGACGATGATCTCGCCATCCGCCTCCCTGAAGCCTCTAACAGTCGCCTGTAGGATCCCCCTATTCTCTCCCAGCTTCACAACCCTGGCTCCAGCCTCATGGGCCTTCTCGGCTGTTTTATCGAGGCTTCCATCATCGACGACTATCACCTCATCAACGTATCTCAGAGTTCTCCCCACCACCTCGCCGATGGTCTCCTCCTCATTGTAGGCGGGTATGACCGCGGACACCTTAGGCTTCAAAGACTCCACCCTTTAGGGCGTAGTCGATGAGCTGTCTAACACCCCTCCTGACGCTCCACCTGGGCTTATAGTTGAGATGCTCCCTTATCCTGGTGATGTCATACTCTATACGCTTCGTCTCCCCAATCCTCGGTGGTAGATGAGTCACCTCAACCCTCCGCCCCGTCGCCGCCTCGATCTCCTCGCAGACGATCTCGGCGACCCGTCCAACCTCCATGGGTTCACCGCCTATATTATAGGTCTCGAAGCCTCCCCCATGCCTCAAGGCGAGGATTATGGCCTCGACGATGTCCTCCACATGGACAAAGTCCCTGCTGCTATGGCCATCGCCGTAGATGGTTAAGGGTTCACCCCTCAGACCCTGCCTGACGAACTTTGGGATCACCGTATCCCACCTGGTGTAGAGGCCAACGCCATAGACGTTGCCGAAACGTAGGATGGTGGCATCGAGACCATAGTTCTCATGGTAGGCCTCCACCAGCCTCTCCCCCGCCAGCTTCGTCACCCCATAGAGATTCAATGGCCTGAGGGGGTGTCCCTCATCAACGGGTAGATATCTAGGGGCGCCGTAGACGGCGGCGCTGGAGGCGAAGATTATATGTGGAACCCCAGCCTCTACGACGGCCCTCAACACCTGCTGGGTTCCATATATATTGACGGAGATAGCCTCCTCTGGGTTCTCATCGCAGGCCTTCAATCCAGGTATGGCAGCGAGGTGGATGACGGCGTCCACGTCCTGGAAGACCTCCATTAATAGATTGAGGTCTCTTATATCGCCGACTAGGAGCTCCATCGATCCCTCCAAGCCTCGGAGTGGGCCGTAATCCCCCCTGGTGAGGTTGTCTATGGAGATCGCCGTGTGCCCCCCTCTTAGGAGTCTCCTCATCAGCGTTGAGCCTATGTATCCAGCTCCACCTGTGACGGCTATCCTCATCCCAGGTTCTTCCACCTCCACCTTTAATAGCTCTACGAACCATTCAGCGATTGTGGAGAGTCTCATCAGAAGGGTTAAGATGCTCCTGATGGATATGGGCCTTAACGACTATCAGGCCTCAGCCCTCGCCAATCTGCTATACCTCGGCGAGACGAAGGCCTCAATCCTCAGCCGAGCCAGTGGAGTCCCGAGAGTGAGGATATACGGCGTCCTAGAGGAGCTGGCTAAGAGGGGGCTGATACGCATAAAGCCTGGAAGGCCTGCGATGTACTCCCCCATGCCGCCTAGAGATGTGGTTTCAACCCTCATCGCCGAGGCGAGGGATGAGATGAGGCGTAGGCTTGAAGCCCTAGAGAGATACGCCGATGAGCTTCTGCCTCTAGCTGAGGAGATCTATCTCAAGGGCGGCAGAGTCGAGGAGAGGCCTCCCCTGCTTAGGATCGTCAGCGTCGGGGAGGCGTCATTGGAGGAGACCAGGAGGCTCTATAGATCCGCGAGGAGATCCATCAGGATTCTGACGAGGGCGATGGAGTATCTCCCAGAGGTGGAGGAGGAGCTTAAGATGGCGGCTTCGAGAGGCGTGGAGATCAGGGTTATTATGATGTCCTCTAAGAAACTCGGCGAAGAGGATCGACGTAAAAGAGATGAGATGATGAGACGGATGAGGGAAGCTCTCGGCGACGGGGTCGAGATAAGGGTGGCGGATGAGGTGGTGATGAGGGGCTGTATAATAGACGCGGAGATAGGTGGGAGAGCCTTGTTCCTAGTCGAGGAGGTGGGCGTCCCCTTCTTCCTCAGGGAGGCGGCCATAACGTCTCATCCCAGCGTCGTAAAGGGCTTAGCCACGCTCTTCGACCTCATGTGGAGATATGGCTGTAGGAAGCCCAATTGATCGGGATTCCATTATAAGTGGTAGCCACTTATAATTGTTGGGAGCCGCCATGCCCTACTGTCCAAGGTGTGGTGAGAGACTGCCTGAGGATGCCTACTACTGCACTAAATGCGGCTATAGGTTAAGGCCTCCCAGATTCGAGGTGGAGGGAGGGCTTCAGAGATATTGGTTTAAGAGAGCTTTAGCCTATCTCATCGACGCCGTCATCGTCTCTATCGCCACGCTCCTTCTAGGCTTCCTCCTCTCGATACCCTTCATCCTCTCGGCGATAATTCGAGGCGGATGGAGAGGATGGGGGTTCACCTTCCCCCTCTCAACGGGATTTGTCCAATTGGTTTACTTCACCATAATGGAGTGGGGTCTAGGCTCCACGGTTGGGAAGCAGCTTATGGATCTCAAAGTGGAGGGAGCTCACAGCCTCTTCAGGGCGTTTATGAGAAATCTCACGAAGCTCCACATGGGTCTATTGATCCTCGATGTTGTCGCCGGATTCCTCCTCGGGGATCCCAGGAGGAAGTTTACAGATGCCATCTCTGGGACATGGGTGGTGGAGCATAGAGCGCCTCGAGGCTTAGGCCCCTATAGAGATGGCGGTGGAGGAGACCACCTGGAGGACATCGGCTTAGGCATCCTCATCATAACTATAGGCATACTCCTCATGGTGAGGCCTCATCTACCGCTAACAGTTGCGGATTGGTTGATGCGATGTGAAGGAAAACCCGTTCTTCCACCGAGGGAGGTATTAGAATCACTCCTCTGGCTCCTGCTCGCCCTAGGCCTATGGCTCTTAGCATCGGCCTCCATCAGGCTTTTAAGGGGCTTGAATGTAGGGCGAGCGATGGATGAGCTTCTTCTCGCCGCCGTTATCCTCCTCTCAGCCCTCCTCTTGAGGGAACAGCTCATCGGCCTCTTACCCCTCCACCATCTGCCCCCTCTCCTCCTCATCCTCATGGGGGCAGCTGTTACGGCCATCTCCCTCCTAAAGACTCTAGGGGTGTCGAGGAGTTGATCCTCGTCACAGGCGGCGCCGGCTTCATCGGAAGCCATCTAGTGGATCAGCTCCTGGAGAGGGGGGAGAGAGTGAGGGTTTTGGATAACCTCTCCTCAGGCAGCTTGAAGAATCTGGAGAGGTGGCTTAACTCTCCAAACCTCGATTTCATGAAGGGAGACCTACTCGATCGAGGGGATGTTGACAAAGCCCTCAGGGGGTGTGAGGCAGTATATCACATGGCAGCCGTCCCAGAGGTTAGGCTCTCAAGGGCCAGCCCAGAGGAGCATTTCAAGCAGAACATCGAGGCCACCTACAACCTCCTAGAGGCCATAGCTAAGGGGGGTGGAGTCAAACTCTACGTCTTCGCCTCCTCCTCCACAGTTTATGGCGATGCCGATGTTATACCCACCCCCGAGGATTACGCCCCCCTCGAACCCATATCGGTCTATGGGGCCTCAAAGCTGGCCGCTGAGGCCTTATCCATGGCGTATGCCCACATCTATGGTTTCCGATGCGTCATCTACCGGATGGCGAACATCGTCGGGCCGAGGATAAATCACGGCGTCATCTACGACTTCGTCGAGAAGCTGAGGAGAAACCCAAAACGCCTGGAGGTTCTCGGCGACGGAACCCAGTCGAAGTCCTACCTCTATGTTACGGACTGCGTGGAGGGTATGCTCACAGGCGTGGAGAGAAGCTCGGGGAGGGTTGAGATATTCAACATCGGCTCCGAGGATCGGGTTGGCGTCTCAGCCATCGCCCATATAGTCATTGAGGAGATGGGTCTAAGCGATGTGGAGGTCTACTACACTGGGGGGGTGGATGGGGGAAGGGGATGGAAGGGGGACGTTAAACTTATGCAGCTCGACGTCTCCAAGCTGAAAGGCCTCGGCTGGAGGCCGAGGATGGGGAGTGAGGAGGCCGTGAGGCTGACGGCGAGATGGCTGGTGAGAAATTATGAGGGTTGAGAGGGTTAGTGAAAGCGTCTATCTCGTAGACGCCATGCTCCTGGGCAGACCCAGGGCGCTCTCCACTTACATCATAATGGGAGATGGGGAGGCGATGATCATCGATCCAGGGCCGCCATCCTCCTCTGGGACCATCCTAAAGGCTTTGAGGGAGCTGGAGGTGGAGTCAGCCATCATAGCTCCAACTCATATCCACATAGATCATGCCGGAGGCTCCTGGAGGCTTCTCATGGAGCTGGAGGACTCGAAGCTCTACGTCCATCCTAGGGGGGCGCCCCACATGATCGACCCCTCAAGGCTGATTGAAGCCTCTAAAAGGCTGCTGGGCGAGAAGCTCGTCGAACTCTACGGTGAGGTGAGGGGCATAGAGGCGGAGAGAGTCTCGGAGTCAAGGGATGGAGAGGAGTTGAAGCTGGGAGGGCTGAGAGTTAAGACCATCTGGACGCCTGGACACGCCTCCCACCACCAATGCTACTACGTCGTCGACGAGGGGGTGCTAATCCTCGGCGACGCCGGAGGCACCTATCACCCTGAGGCTGAGGCCATAACGCCGAATAGTCCACCCCCCTTCAACCCCCTTAAGGCGATGGAGAGCCTTAGAAGGCTGATGGAACTCGATGCCAAAACCCTATGCTACGGCCACTACGGCTACACAAGGCATCCAGAACTCCTCGAGGCATACCTGAGGCAGATAGAGCTATGGATGCGTATCATTGAGGTGGGACTGAGGGAGGGCTTGAAGCCCGAGGAGCTCAAGGAGAGGCTGAGACGGGAAGACCCAATGGCTGAGAGGGCGTGGAGGGAGGGGGCGGCTCAGAGGGAGCTGATGAACATCCTGGGCTTCATAGAGTATTTCAGGTGGATCTGGGGAAGGGCTGACAAATTTTAAATCTATGCTATTCCTCCCTCCTCTAGGTGCTATAGGTGTCCGGTGATCATAAAATCTAAGGCTTCTGGAGACGCCGGGCACTCAATTGGCTTAATTAATCTTGTCTTGGAGGTGTCTAGGGTTGTATGAGCCTATTGACCCTATGGTGGAGCTGCCGAAGTTGGAGCATGAAATCCTCGACTTCTGGAGGCGGATTAAGGCCTTTGAGAAGAGGCGTAAGCTCAACGAGGGCAAGCCCCCCTGGAGCTTCATAGACGGCCCCATAACGGCTAACAACCCGATGGGGGTTCACCACGCCTGGGGGCGCACCTATAAGGATCTATGGCAGCGCTACAAGGCTATGAGGGGCTATGAGATCAGGTATCAGAACGGCTTCGACTGCCAGGGCCTATGGGTTGAGGTCGAAGTCGAGAAGGAACTCGGCTTCAAATCAAAACGAGACATAGAGGCCTACGGGATAGCGGAATTCGTCAAACGCTGCAAACAGCGGGTTCTACGCTATGCGGCGAAGCAGACGGAGCAGTCGATTAGACTTGGGATGTGGATGGATTGGGATGACCCAGATGAGTTGAGGAAGCTGGCCGACGCCCTCGAGGAGCCGATGAAGGAGACCGTCTTCAAAAGCGCCAGGGGCCCTGTGAGGGGGACGGCTGAGGAGATCGTCGGCCGATTGGGGTCGCCGGAGATGGGGGGCAGCTACTTCACCATGTCCGATGAGAACAACTACTGCATCTGGATGCTGTTGAAGAAGTGTCATGAGCGTGGCTGGATATATAAGGGCGAGGATGTGATGCCCTGGTGCCCCCGATGTGGGACGGCCCTCAGCGAGCACGAGATCGTCACCGAGGGATACAAGGAGCTGACCCACCTCAGCCTCTACGTCGAGTTCCCCCTTCGAAACCGTGAGGGAAGCCTCCTCATCTGGACGACGACCCCCTGGACGCTTACCTCCAACGTCGCGGTGGCTGTTCACCCAGACCTCACCTATGTTAAGGTGAGGTTCAACGACAAGGTCTACTACGTCGCCAAGGGGGCGCTTCAGAGAGTCTTCCCCAAAGGTGGATACGAGATTCTGGAGGAGCTGAAGGGAAGAGACATGGAAGGCTGGAGCTACGAAGGCCCCTATGACCATCTCGAAGCCCCGAAGAAGGCTGGAGCTCCAGAGGCTCATAGGGTCATCCTATGGAAAGAGGTCGTCGAGACCGAGGGGACAGGGCTGGTTCACATAGCCCCTGGATGCGGCCGTGAAGACCTACAGCTGGGCAGGGAGTATGGATTACCCATAATCGCCCCCCTGGATGAGATGGGCGTCTTCCTCAAAGGCTTCGGATGGCTCTCGGGAATGCATGTCTATGACACCGCAGAGCCGATAGCTGAGGACTTGAAGAAGCGGGGCCTCCTCTTCCGCTCCGAGTGGTATACGCATAGGTATCCGGTCTGCTGGAGATGCGGAAGCGAACTTGTCTTCAGACTCGTGGAGGAGTGGTTCATAAGGATGGGTGAGAAGCTCAACAAGCCCTTCGAGGAGTTGACGCCCGAGGAGAAGGAGCGGAATCTACGCTACCAGATAATGGAGTCAGCCATGCAGGTTAGATGGATACCTGAGTTCGGCCTTGCGAGGGAGCTAGACTGGCTGAGGAACATGGAGGACTGGATGATATCGAAGAAGCGTTACTGGGGACTAGCCTTACCCATCTGGGAGTGCCCCAAATGTGGATGGTTCACCGTCATAGGGAGCAAGGAGGAGCTGCGGGAGAAAGCCGTTGAGGGATGGGAGATCTTCGAGGGGCATAGCCCTCACAGGCCCTACATCGACGCCGTCAAGATTAGATGCGAGCGCTGTGGAGCCCTAGCCAGCCGTATACCGGATGTTGGAAATCCCTGGCTCGACGCGGGCATCGTCGCCTTCTCCACGCTTCAATATAGGCATAACAGGGAGTATTGGCGTCGATGGTTCCCAGCCGACTTCATCACCGAGTGCTTCATCGGCCAATTCAGGAACTGGTTCTACGCTATGCTGGCCATGAGCACCATCCTTGAGAGGACTACGCCCTTCAAGGTCTGCCTAGGCCATGGCCTGGTGCTCGACGAGCAGGGGCGTGAGATGCATAAGAGCTGGGGGAATGTCATCTGGTTCGATGAGGCCGTCGAGAGAATGGGAGCAGACGTTATGAGGTGGATATACTGCAGAACGAAACCCGAAGATGATGTCCGCTTTGGCTATGGCATCGCAGAGGAGGTGAAGCGCCGATTCTTCATACCGCTGTTGAACCTCCACAACTTCTTCTCCATCTATGCAAACCTCGATAAGTGGACTCCTGATCAGAGGGCTGAGCGGCTTTCGCTCCTCGACCGATGGATACTATCGAGGCTGAATAGGTTGGTGAAGGTGGTCACCCAGGCCTTAGATGACTATGATGCCTACACGGCGTCGAGGGAGATCGAGAGGTTCGTCGACGAGCTATCCAAGTGGTATGTCCGCAGAAGCCGTAGGAGGTTCTGGAAGAGCGAGGCGGATGAGGATAAGAGGGCCGCCTACTCGACCCTCTACACCTGCCTCAAGACCCTTCTGCTGCTCCTAGCCCCCTTCACACCCTTCATAACTGAGGCCCTCTATCAGCGGCTCGTCCGAAGAGCTGAGCCAGACGCCCCTGAGAGCATCCATCTAAACGACTGGCCTGAGCCGAGGGAGGAGCTCATCGATGAAGGGCTGATGGAGGACATGGAGATGGCGATGAAGGTGAGCAGCCTCGGCAGAGCAGCTAGGAGCAGCGGCGGAATAAAGCTGAGGCAGCCCCTCCAGGAGGCCGTCGTGGTGGCCGACCCAGAGACCCTCAAACATCTGAGACCTCTCATGGATCTCATAAGGGACGAGTTGAACGTGAAGAGGGTGAGGCTGACGGAGGATCGTAGAACCCTCATACGGTTAAGAGCAAAGCCGATACCTAAGCTCCTAGGCAGGAAATATGGGGCACTATACCCAAAGGTGGCTGAGGCCGTCAAGGCTCTAAGCGAGGAGGAGATTGAAAGGCTGCGCAGGGGGGAGGCGATAACCCTGGAGGTGGAGGGTAAAACCGTAGAGTTGAGGCCGGAGGAGGTTGAGATAAGGGAGGAGCCGAGGGAGGGATACGTCCTCGCCGATGAGTTGGGCATCATAGTCGGCGTCTACACCGAGTTGACGGAGGAGCTGAGATATGAGGGACTAGCGAGGGATATCGTCAGACGTATACAGGCTTTGAGGAAGGAGGCTGACTTCGAGATCGACGACCGCATCGAGACCTACTACCTCGGCGACCCAGAGCTGGAGAAGGCCTTCGAGGTCGAGGCGGACTATATAGCGGCTGAGACCCTCTCCATAGCTCTACACAGAGCTGAGCCACCTGAGGGGGCCTATGTCAAGGAGTATGAAATCGATGGCAGGCGACTCAAGTTAGGACTGGTGAGGATAGGTAAATAGACGGAAAAGCGATGATATGCTCAATATATGTCTTAATCTTTTAAGGCCTCTAAAAACCGCTCTAATGCATCGAGATATCTCAATCCGAGGGGAGTTATCACATATTTCGTGATCTTTCTACTCCCATAATAGGTTGGAATCTCCCTTAGAAGCCCCCTCTTAGCGAGGGTTTGGGTTGGCCCTCTAGCCTGCTGATCCTGTAGCGTTATCTTTCCCATCGTCAATCGACTGATTTCACGTGCTATCTCCGGAATGGAGAGGGGATTTGAATTTAATTTGAGCGCAGATAATATAAAGAATGAATGAGCAACGCAGATATTCTCTAATTTCATCTTAATTTTTAATGGATTATCCTTCACCTTATTCATGTATGCTCTAGGATATATTTCCTTTATATACCTTTTCAACATTCAATTTTATGAGAAGTTTTCGTAAAGATTTTTATTGAAAATCTACCTCATTAAATTTGTGGAGAGGTTCAGTGTAGATAGGTTCCTATTCTCCCCTGGAAGAAGGCTAGTAGGCTTCATCGTGAAGGGTGTTTCTAAGAAGGGTATTCTCGCCTCCGTGGTGAACCTATTCTCCGATAGGAGGATCGACATCACCTATTGTTCAAGTAAGGCTGTGATGGAGGGGGAGGAGGGGCGAATACTTCTCTTCGTAGATTTAACCGATTCTCCCGTAAATCCCCATTCGATAGCGGATGAGCTTAAGGATATGGACGCCGTTGAGGGGGTTGAGATCATCGAATCTAATGTTGAGGGCTTCATAGCTGATACATCCTTCCCCCTCATCATAGGTTCAGATAGGGCGGTTCTCCTCGACGAGTCGGCTTTGAAGGGCTTGCTGCTGAAGTTTAGGGAGAGGCTTGGAACCGGTGCTGAGGCGATGCTTTACCACATCGGCCTAGAGGTTGGTAAGGAGCGGTGGAGGTACATCCTACGCATGACTGATGAGATCGGAGCTGAGAGATTCGTGGATAGAGTGTCGATAGCGGCTGAAGTTTTCCGATCTATGGGATACGGCATCCTGAGGATCAGGGAGTTAAGAGAGGAGACTCCTCACGTGATCCTGGAGGTCTGGGACTGCATCGAATGTCAGCTGGGGAGGCCCTCCAGGAAGCCCTTCAGCCAGTTTATAAGGGGTCTCCTAGCTGGTCTAACCTCGATCATCTACGAGACGGAGATGTACGCCATGGAGAATAGATGCATAGCCGTTGGAGATCCCTACTGCCTCTTCGAGATAACGTCTCAGAAATAGGTCTAAAGCTGAGGCTTTTCAAAGTCATTCATCATCGGGGGGATTAAATAGGTTTTAAGGGAATTATCGAATGGTCTCCGTGTCTCCTTTAGAGGCCCTCCTCATAGGCGTGCTCCAGGGGTTTCTGGAGTGGCTGCCGCTCTCAAGTGAGGGTCTCACCTCGCTCATCCTCATGGCCTTAGGCCTAGGGGGTTTGGAGGCCGTAAATCTCTCCATAATGCTTCACCTTGGAACCTCCATCGCGGCCATCATCTATTTCCACAGAGAGCTATCCAGGGATTTCATGGGGGATAAGAGGATTCTATGGGTGTTTCTCATAGCGACTCCATTAACCGGCTTAACGGCTCTCCCCCTCTACGGAGTTCTCAGGGGGGTCTCCTCCCTAGGAGTCTTACTCCAGCTTCTCATCGGTTTCTCCCTCATATCTACGGGTCTATTGATGAGAGGCGTCAAACATGGGGGAGGGAGGAGAACGCTGACTCCATGGGAGACGGCGGCCCTTGGAGTTGTTCAGGGTCTCGCCGTCATCCCCGGGGTCTCAAGGTCTGGGATAACCCTAACCTACCTCCTATTCAGAGGCCTAGAACCCTCGCAGGCCTTCAGCCTGGCGTATATGCTGGGTATACCTTTAGGACTGACCGCCCCCATAGGTCTCACAATCCTAGGAGCCTCCCCCTCCTTCAACTCTCAGCTTCTCCTCGCCCTCGTCTCATCCTTCGCCGTAGCTCTAATCTCCATAGATCTCCTCCTCAAAGCCGTGAGGAGTAGGAGAATCTGGATCCTCTGCCTCTCACTGGGCGTAGCGACGATCCTCATCGCGGTGCTCCATGGGTGGTGGATTTGAGGATCCTCTTCATAGAGCCTCCAAAGGATTACTGGTTTCTGATGGGGGAGCATCTACCACCGCCTCTCGCCCTACTCCAGCTAGCCGCCTATCTGGAGGCTCATAGCCCAGGAATGGAGGTTGACGTCCTAGACTGTAGGGCTATGGGCCTCGACTGGAGGGGGTTGGAGAGGCGGCTTGAAGCTGAGCAGCCGGATGTTGTAGCCGTCAGCGGGAGCTGCACTAAGGATGCCTACATCGTCTCATGGACTCTGAAGCTGGCTAAGGAGATCAACCCCAAGGTCCACACCATTACAGGGGGTCAACACTACTCAGCTTTAGCGGAGGAGATTATGAGGGAGGACCCCCACATCGACTTCATCGTCAGAGGAGAGGGGGAGAGAGCCCTACAGGAGCTCCTACAGAGCCTGGAGAGAGGTAGACCCCCAACGGGGGTTAGGGGCCTAACCTTTAGACATGGCAGCGAGGTGGTCTCCACTCCCCCTCAACCCCTTATAGACGACCTCAACGAGCTTCCAATGCCCGCCTACCATTTCGTCGAGGAGTTTATGGACTGTTATCACTTCGAGATGATGGCCCCTGAAAGGCGCTACGCCATAGTGGAAGGGAGCAGGGGCTGCGGTTATAGTTGTAGCTTCTGTACTCAAAGCCCCTTCTGGGGTCATAGGTGGAGGGGTAAATCCCCCGAGAGGTTGGCTGAGGAGTTTGAGATGCTATACAGCGACTATGGTGTGGAGCTTATCTGGCTGTCGGATGACAACTTTCCCCTCGACAAGAGGGCTGAGAGGTTCTGCCGTGAGATCATCGATAGGGGTCTCGGCGATGATGTTTCATGGTTCGTCCAGATACGGGCTGACAGCGTCGTGGAGAGGCGGAGGCTTCTACCCCTCATGAAGAGGGCTGGCTGCCTCTGGATGCTTATAGGGGTGGAGAGTCATAGCCCCGAGAGGCTGAGGAGTTACGGTAAGGCCTTGAAACCCCAGACATCCAGGGAGGCGATTAGATTATTGAAGCATCATGGCATCTTCTCCCAGGCAACCCTCATCATAGGCGATAGAGAGGATGATCACACATCCATCGAGGCCCTCAGATCCTTCGTCGACGAGTTAGACCCCGATCTAGCTACCTTCTTCATCCTAACCCCCTTCCCAGGAACCAGGCTATTCGAGGAGGCCTCCTCCAAGGGGTGGATCGAGGATTGGAATTGGGAGCATTATGATATGATTCACGCCGTCATGTCTACGAGATATCTCTCCAGAGCGGAGGTTCAGGAGGAGCTCTACAGATGCTACAGGGATTTCTATGGAAGTCTATCTAGGAGGCTTAGGGGACTGTTATCCGGCAATCCACTTCGAAGGAGGATACACCGATACCTCACCGGCAGAGCCATTAGGAGCTGGTTGAGGTCGTTGATATGAGGCTGTCGACGAAGCTGCTGATACTCCTATCCCTCACAGCCATCCTCATCTCCGCCATAGCCATCTCCACGCCGAGAGGGGGCTGTGGAGGTTGCCTCATACCCAGAATCCTCTTCGCCTTCGCCACCCTCCTCGGTGTAGTCGCCGCCCTGAGACCTGACCTCTGCCTACACCGTCGAGTCTCCGACGATCCCTCAAGGGTCTCAACCTTCCTCCGTCTCAGGCTTATTCATGGACATCATCCCCTCTGCGATGGATTTAGGGGTCATGAGCTCTGGGTCGGGGATAAAGCCCTATGCGCTGGATGCCTCGGCCTCGTAATAGGCATCCTAATCTCCCTGGCGTTCATCATCCTCGGCTCAAACCCCCTCTCCGCCTTCCCTCTTTCAGGTCTCATCCTCGTCTCCATCGGCCTCCTACACCCCCTCATCACGGGGCGTCCTCCCCATCTGAGACTGCTCCTCAACGCCCTCCTCCCCATAGGATTCGCCTTAACCCTCCTCTCAGCCTGCGGGGTTGGAGGCCTCCCCCTCGGCCTCCTAGCCCTCGGCTTCTCCCTCCTCTGGATGACAACCCGCATCGAGTTGTCGAGGTGGGAACATGAAGTCGTATGCCTCAACTGTAGAGAGCCATGCCCCTTTATGGTCGGCCTACCTCCACATTCCGATGGCTCTGAGTATGATGTAGATGCCGAAGAGGATGACGAGGATGGGCCAGACATTTCTCCAGGTCAGCCATGGGACGTAGGGTTCCAACAGCCAGATGAGGCCTGCGAGGACGATGAGGAGGCCGAAGATGAGGCCCCAGAAGGGTCTGCGCTCGGGGCCGAAGCATAGCTCCTCCTCATAGTGTCCACGGTAGGGCTTAGGCCTTAGGAGAGCGCCGCACTTCTTACAGTGAACCGCATCGTCGGGATTCTCCTCTCCACATCTCCAACAGTAGACCAAGGCTCCCCTCTGAAGTTGATCCCTAAGCCTAAGAAGATTATGCTATAGGAATAGGTCTCGCTCCCTAGGCCTAACCAGCTCCAAGGCTCTGGAGGTCTCGGAGGGCTTATAGGTGTATCCCCTGATGATGGCTGCGGGTATCCCCTCATCCGCCTGCCCTATGACCAGCTCAGCGGCTGAGGCCAACTCATCGGCGATGGCCGTCCTCTTCACCTGGAGGACGTAACCAAAGAGGTCGCGTTCACCCCTCCGATCCCTGATGACCTCAAGCCCTGAGGCCCCTATGGCGACGTTGATCTCCCCCTCCCTATGGGCTCTTCCATGGGTGTCGGAGATGATGACGGCTACCCGCTTACCCGTCAGCTCCTCTATCCGCTTCCTAATCCTCCTCGCTGACTCATCTGGATCTTCGGGTAGTAGGGCCACGATAGTTTCACCTGGGACGTTGGATTTGTCCACGCCGGAGTTGGCGCAGACGAAGCCCTGCCTCGTCTCCGTGATGAGAACTCCTGGAGCCATCCTCCTAATGGCTCTGGACTCGCTGAGGACGACTTCAACAAGCCTCGGGTCTTTACCCGTGTAGGCTGCGATTCGAACAGCTGCCTCCGACGGCTTGACGGCCTCCAGGTCTACAACCCTCCCCTCGGCCCTGGAGACGATGATGTGGGTGACGACGACTATGTCGTCGTCTTCTATTGGCGTCTCCTGCCTCTCAGCGGCTTCGACGATAAGCCTCCCAACATCGTCGCCCTCTTCGACGATGGGCATGCCCCTGAGGGGTATGATGCGAATCATGCGAGAGAGATATACCATATAGGGTTTATAGGTGTAAACATGGGAACAGTCAGGAACATACTTAGAATTCCAATTAAGGATAATCGGAAATTGGAGAGACTTATAGGCCTAGTGGACAACGACTTGGAGCTCCAGACGCTGTGGAGGTGCGCCAACGTCACCGCCATAGACCGCATGGGCTACAGCGACCACGGCCCTATCCACGCGAAGATCGTCGCCAACGCCGCCTTGAAGATGCTGAGGATCCTCGTCGAGAGAGGTGTGAAGCCCAGCGTCGTTAGGGATTACGGCCTCAGCGTTGAGGATGCCGAGGTCATCGTCTTCCTCGCAGCCATACTCCATGACATAGGCATGTCCATCATCAGGGAGGGACATGAGCACTTTAGCGTCCTGCTGGCTCAGGGGATTCTAAGGCGCTACTTGCCAGCCATCTACACCCCTGAGGAGGCTGTCATCGTCTCATCGGAGGTACTTCACGCCATCCTCTGCCATCACGCCCCCAGGAAGCCGCTGACCCTAGAGGCCGGCGTCGTGAAGGTAGCCGATGCGCTGGATATGGAGAAGGGGCGTTCACGCATCCCCTTCGAGGCTGGTAAGGTGGACATCCACTCGGTCTCAGCGCTCTCAATAGAGGAGGTGGAGATAGAGGAGGGGGAGGAAAAGCCCATATTGATTAGGGTGAAGATGACGAATCCCGCAGGCATATTCCAGGTTGACAATCTGCTGGGGGCTAAGATAAAGGGGAGCGGACTGGAGGACTACATCCATGTCGAAGCCATCATAGGGGAGGGGGGCGAACGGATAATAGAGCGCTTCGAACTCTAATCTACTCACGCCGCTCAACCGCTATGGTACAATTCGACACCAAGGCCGCTATCGCTCCGAGGGCTGCTAAGTAAGGCGCTATGAGGGCGCCTATGACGCCTATTGTGACGGGAATCTCTAGCAGGGTCTCTCCCTCTGGGTTTCTGATGACGATCCTCCTGACATTCCCCTCCCGTAGCAGCTGCTTCACCTTTGCGACGAGACCCTCAGCCTCTACCTGAAACTCCTCCCAGCGGCCTCCAACTCTTGAGCCGCAGTAGGGGCAGTAATTGGAGTCGTCGGGTATCTCCCTACCACACTTACTACACTTCATCGCTTCATACTCCCCTAAGCGATTATATAAGCTGATAAGGCCTGAAACAGAAAGCTGAATTCAGGCTGGGTTGATGGATTTAAAGGCTCCCAGCAGCTAAAGAATTCGCCTAAAGACTGGGGAAACTCCTCTAATCTACATGGCTCTCCACGCGATCCATAGGAGCTCAACGTCGGATTCGGCTTTCAGCTGATGGAGGCTGTTGGGAGGAATATAGATCGCCAATCCGGATTCGATTGCCAGTTCTCCCTCATCTAGCCTCAGCCATCCACGGCCTCTGATGATGACTATCAGCTGTGGATAGGGGTCTCGCTCCCCCTCAGGGTTTAGGATTTCACCTCGATTTAGATGATACCAGGCGATCCTCACCCCATTCCAGTATAGTAGCGGTATCGGATGTCCCCCATGGGCTTCCCCCGCCAACTCGGCTCTCAGCCTCTTCACCTTTATCCGGCCCGGAATGAAGAGAAGGATGGTCGTCCTCAGGGCTTCGATGGCGTGGCGATTCTCCGGGTTTAAAAGCTCGATCCCTATGGGACGCTCCTCGCTGACCCTCGACCTTGCGATGAGGGCTGCGAAGTCACTTTCGCCGTCGAGGATGTGTTTGAGGGTGTGGGACTCCATCGTCAGCAGTATGTCCGGCTCCTCTAAATCCTCGGCGACCTTCACGCCATTCTCGGCGAATATGAGGGTGGCCTCCTCCCCCGAGTCGGTAAGCCTCACCCCGATGCGGGCCTCAGCTGGGAGTGTGAGAAGCTCCCGATAGGCTTCGGCTTCCCCTAGGAGGCCTCTGAGACTCTCTATAAGCGTCATATATGCGAAGGAGGGAGAAGATTTTTATCTAATTAATAGGTTGAGGCCTACTGAGTTGAGGTCTACTATAGGGAGGCCCGAGCGGCTCAGCCCAATACAGCTGTTGATGCTGCTACAACTCACCAGAGGCCCTAGATATGGCTACGAGCTGCTGAAGGAGCTGAGGGAGGGATTCGGAGATGTCTGGGAGGCGAGGACGGGAACCATCTACCCAGCTCTGAGGGGATTAAAGACGAGGGGGCTCATTGAGAGCGTTGAGAAGGGGGGCCGCGAATTCTATAGGTTGACGGAGAGGGGGAAGGAGCTCCTAAGGCGTATAGAGGAACGATTGGAGAGAAGTCTAAGCTTTATGGCTAGATACCTAGCCTTCCTCGCAAAGCTGACACCGCCGGAGGTTAAGGTTAGGCTGCTGGAGAAGATCGTCTCCTTCACCGATGAGGGTTTGAAGCCCACCTTCCTGGAGGGCTTCCTGGAGGGCGTCGACAGGGAGAGGCGGAGGGAGGTCTTGAGGAGTCTACATCAACTCCTCTCGATGAGGATGAGGCGTATAGAGGAGATGATAGGGGAGGATGGAGCCTATGACGGAGATCATCAGGGCTGAGGGATTGGTTAAGGAGTATATCCAGGGTGGGAGACCGGTGAGGGCGCTGGACGGCGTAGATCTAGTCGTCGAGGAGGGGGAGTTCCTCGCCATCATGGGACCATCGGGCAGCGGTAAATCGACGCTCCTCCACATCCTAGGCGCCCTAGACAGGCCGACGGAGGGGCGCATACTCGTCAGAGGCGTAGACCTCTCAAAGCTCAATGACATGGAGCTGGCGGAACTGCGAAACCGTGAGATCGGCTTCGTCTTCCAATTCTTCAATCTCATACCCAGGATGGATGCCCTGAGCAACGTGGAGCTCCCCCTCGCCATAGCGGGAGTCCCCCGCGAAGAGCGTCGGAGGAGGGCGATGGAGCTTCTGAAACTCGTAGGCCTAGGCGATAGGATGACCCATAGGCCGAGTGAACTCAGCGGGGGAGAGCAGCAGCGAGTGGCCATAGCTAGGGCCTTGGCCAATGATCCATCGATCATCCTCTGCGATGAGCCGACGGGCAACCTCGACTCGAAGACGGGTGAGGAGGTGATTAGGTTGATGAAGGAGTTGAACCTCAAGGGTGGTAAGACCTTCATCATCGTAACCCACGACCCCGCGGTGGCTCAGATGACTGAGCGAATACTATACCTCCACGATGGAAGAATCGTGGGGGAGAAGAGGAGGGAGACACTATGAAGAGGTGGAGCATCATCCTATTGATGGCTCTGATGCTGACATCGATCATCACACCGATGGTTCAGGCTGGAAACTATACGCCGCTTCTGAGGGTGAAGGCGAGCGACATCTACCTCACAGCAGGCGAGGAGAACACCATAGAGATAGAGCTGAGGAACACCGGTAGCTACAGCGTCTATGAGGTGGAGGCCATCCTCACATCGACGAATCCTGGAATAGTCATCCTCGATAAGGGGCATATGATATTCAACGAGATAGGAGCCGAGAAATCTAAGCGATATAAACCGGTGATCTACGTCGACGAAGACACCCCCATAGGCCCCTACACTCTGACGCTTACCCTCACCTATAGGCAGATGTATAAGCTGGGAGCCGCCTACACACGGACGGCTACCCTCCAGATCGGCATAGTCGTCGTAAACGCCTCAAAGCCGAAGATAGGGCTGAACATCAGCCTCACCGACCCGCATCTCACGGCTGGAGAGGAGAATGAGGTTAGCCTCGAGGTGAGGAATAGAGGATCAGAGACCCTCAGGGATATCGAGATCACCCTAACATCTAACACTCCCTACATCGCCGTCCTCAATGGACTGCTCGATATAGACGAGCTTAAACCTGGAGAGTCAGAGTATGAGATGATAACCCTCGCAGTTCCAAGTGGAACCCCCCTAGGCGTATACACCCTCACGGCTACGGCAACCTATAGGGATGAGAATGGCGAGAGCCGCAGCGAAGTTGAAACCATAGGGGTAGATGTGGATGAGGTGAAGGTCGAGAGGAAGACGACGATCCTCCTTGAGAGCTATGAGGCCAGCAGCCTGGAGGCCAAGCCAGGTGAATCGGTGAAGCTAACGCTGAACCTCAAATGCGTTGGAGCCGAAGCCTATGATGTTAAGGTCTCCCTAACACCCGATCCCATGGGCGTCTTCTCCCTCATGACCCCAAGCCTACAATATATAGGAGACCTGAAGCCTGGGGAGAGGGCCTCAGCCTCCTATAAGTTGAGGGTGGATGGGGAGGCGGAGTCTGGTCAATACCCCCTAACCCTACAGATCACATATCTAGACTCCGATGGGATGCCTGGAAGCGTCGCTGAAACCGTGACACTCACCGTCACCCCACTCGTGGAGTTCAGGATACTACCGGAGGGGGAGATCCACATCTGTAGGGGAGGCTCAGCAACCCTATCCGGCGACCTATTGCTCATAGGAACGGAGAGCATCCGCTTCGTCGAGCTTCAA
Organism: Candidatus Bathyarchaeota archaeon; assembly: GCA_937898665.1. Classification (GTDB taxonomy): domain Archaea; phylum Thermoproteota; class Bathyarchaeia; order TCS64; family B23; genus B23. Next base: position 22,779 of record CALEIY010000152.1, read on the forward strand.
ATCGTCGAGGATGAGACGTTCAAGTCCTCGGATTCGGAGTATGTCGGCGAGGTGGATCCCGACAGCCCTATCCCCTTCGACCTAGACTTCAAGGTCTCAGAGAACGCGACGGAGGGAGTTAAAAACCTGAGGGTTAACGTCTCATACCTCGACAACCTCAATCGGAGGATGAGTCTCATCGTAGAGGTGCCCATCCACATTGAGGCTCAACCCGAGGTTGAAGTTGTGAAGAAGCATGGTGGACTGTGGCTGTGGATTAGATGGCTCCTAGGCATATTGCCAAGGTGATGATATGAAGATCCTCGACACCCTACTCTACGCCATAGACGGCGTTAAGGAGCGTAAATTCAGATTCGCCCTAAACATCATCGGAATCCTCATCGGCGGAGCAGCCATCACATCGCTGCTGGCCATAACCCAGGGCGTCAACAGAGATATCTCGGAGCAGATGGAGCTTCTAGGGCCGACGACCATAGCCGTCACCCCAGGCGGCTTCGGCATTGGAGGTAAGGGCTTCCTAACCCTGAGAGACTTAGAGCGGGTGAAAAGGATACCTCATGTGGAGGTGGCGACACCTATCATAAGCATGACGGCCACCGTCACCATAGGGGGGAGAACAGGCATAGTCTCGATAGTAGGCATAGTCCCCGAGGAGTATCTAAGGGTGATAAGGAATATTGAGGTAGCTGAGGGGCGCTTCATAAGGCGGGGCGACATGGGAGCAGCGGTCCTCGGCTCCAACATCGCCCAGCCTCCCGGAGAGGAGGAGCCTATAGCGGATGTTGGAAGCAGGATAATAGTCACAATAAAGACAGAGGAGGGGATTAAGAGGGTAACCTACAGGGTGGCCGGAATCCTAAAGGAGACGGGTGGAGCCTTCATCATCTCCCCAGACGACGTCATCTACATCTCCCTCAGGGCGGCGCAGCAGCTATTCGATATGGGGAATAAGATCCATCGCATCGCCGTTGAGGCCGACTCGATTGAGAATGTCGACTACGTCGTTGATGCCATAGAGGATGAGCTGGGTGAGAGTGTTCTGGTGATCTCCGCCGGCTTCGTCAGGGAGACGGTGGGGAGGATCACCACCTCCCTTCAGGTTCTATTAGGAGGTGTAGCCGCCATCTCCCTTATTGTCGCGGGTATAGGCATAGTGAATACAATGACCATCTCAGTGATGGAGAGGACGAGGGAGATAGGGATATTGAAGGCCGTGGGAGCCAAGAACCGCGATGTCCTCCTCATCTTCCTCTCAGAGGCCCTCATAACAGGTCTCCTCGGCGGGGTTCTAGGCGTCCTCTCAGGCATCTTCCTGGGACAAGTCATCTCATCGATAGCGCAGCTAACCTTCAACATAGTCCTCTCTCCCTACATCACGCCCACGATCTGCGTCACCGTCATCCTCTTCTCCTCCATAACCGGCGTCCTCTCAGGTCTCTACCCAGCTTGGAGAGCCGCCAATCTAAACCCGGTGGAGGCGTTGAGATATGAGTGAAGACAGGTCGACCCCCAATCCCCTAAGATGCCTCATAAAACCATTAGACACCCTATCGAAAGTCGATGAGAGGGATCTCTGGATCGGCCTCGTCGTCGTCCTCGTCATCGCCTTCTTGGCCTCTACAGCGCGATATAACTATGCGATGAAGTTGCCCATCGAGATACCCGAGTTCCTCCAGAGACCTGGAAGTAGAGTCAATCCTGAAGCCTTCAAGAGGAACATAGCCTACTTCCAGGCCTTCGGCGAGGGAGCCGCCACCATCCTCAATTGGCTTCTCACCTCCATCCTCATACACCTCTACACCAGAGCCCTTGGAGGGAGGGGAAGCCTAAAGGGATTGATGGCCAAAGCCGGCTTCGCCTCAACACCCCTATTGATACAGCAACTCCTACGCCTAATCGATTCCTACACCATAACAAGGGAGAACCTATTGGAGCTCATAGCATCCCTACAGAGCTGGACGCCTCGAACATTCACCCATATAAACCTCTTCCAACTCTGGATCCTCATACTCCTCATCATAGCGGCCTCAACAAACTATGAGGCATCGAAGAGGAGAGCCGCTGCCTCGACGCTCCTGGCCTACCTAACCCTACTACTCATCCCCCTCCTCCTCTCCCACAGAGCCATGATGACCGGCCTCTAAGGAGACTGTGAGTAGTGTTAAGAGGCCGGGAGACGAGGGAAATATGGCTTGGACGTGGAGCTTTATTGGTTCAGGAAGGTGGAATATAGGATTTTGAGGGGTAAACGGGGAGTTCAGAGATGCTACAACGAGATGGCATCGAGATACGAGAACTCAAGATACCTCTACTGGACGAGGAGGATGGAGGAGGGGGAGGAGAGAGCCATAAGAGGCTGGCTTAGGATGTTGAGGCCTCCAATCGTCGACGTCGGCTCCGGCACTGGAAGATACGCCCTCAAACTCGCCGATCAGGGCCTGGAAACCATCGCCCTCGACATAAGTCAGGGGATGATGCATCAATTGAAGGGGAGGATGAAAACTACAGCACCCCTCCACGCCGTGATAGGAGACGGAGAGAACATACCACTGAGGGATGGCTGCGTCAACTCGATTCTGTGCACACTAACCTTCGACCACTTCCCAAATCCAGAGAAGGCGGCGGAGGAGTTCTCACGGATTCTCAGACCAAGAGGCCTATGCATTATCACAACCCTCAACAGCCACACCCTCAGAGAATTTCAAAAATTGATGGGGATACCGAGAGATAAAGTTCCATTTAGAACCGAGGATATGTCACCCACACTCATCCATGAGATAGGCCACTCAGCCAAAGAAGTGGGTATGCTCCTAGAACCCAGAGGCTTCAAAACCATAGGGGTGAGGGGATGCTGCTATTGGCACTTACTACCCCTACCAGAACGCTATCTCCTACGCATCGATAGACTGCTAAACCCTCTAAAACCACTATTAAAATACGCCTGGATACATGCGATTCTACTCTTGAAGTATGTTTCTTAGAGAAGATAGAGGCCCGATGCGGGGGGTGGGATTCGAACCCACGTAGGCCTAAGCCACGGGATCTTGAGTCCCGCCCCTTTAGCCACTCGGGAACCCCCGCCCTAGGGATAGATGTTCCATAGGGATGGCTTAAAACCTTACTCCGCCTTCATACTCTTCGATGAGGGTCTCCATAAGCCTAGGTGGAAGCCTCCTCAAAGACCTTGAAGCCTTCCGGAGATATGCCGACGTGTTGAGGAGGCTGAAGGCTAAGGGGCATCGTATCGTCGTCGTCTGCGGCGGAGGTCGCAGGGCGAGGGAATTTATCGCTCAGGCCCGAAGCCTAGGAGCATCGGAGGAGCTCCAAGATAGAGTTGGAATATTGGTGACGCATCTAAATGCTCTGCTCCTAATAGCAGCCCTCGGCGAAGACGCCGATCCACGAGTTCACAGGAGGAGTAACGAAGTGAAAAGACATATGGATGATAGGATCATCGTCGGCGGGGGACATCTCCCAGGGAGCAGCACCGACTATAGGGCTGTACTCTTCGCCAGGGCGATCAGGGCTGAACTCATCGTCAACGCCACAGACTATGGAGGGGTCTTCGACAAAGACCCAAGTAGGCATCCAGACGCCAGGAAATACGACCATCTAACCTACGATGAGCTGGAACGGATAATCAGAAGCCGATTTGAGCAGAGACCCGGCGACTACGGCCTCTTCGACCTGAAGGCTGTGAAGCTGGCTAAGAGGCTGGGAATTCCCATAGTCTTCGTCGACGGAACCGATCCAGAGGAGATCATCAGGGCCGTAGAGGGCGGGCACAGCGGAACAGTTGTCTCCCATCGAAGAATTTTTCACTATTTATTAAATGGCAAAAGTAGGTAATTACTTGTAAGCGCCCTACTCACCTTCTCATCGATAGTGTTGAACAGCATATTCACAGCTCTAATATATATTTTACCATCCTCAACAATCTTACATGCATAAAATGGATAATATATCACCTTATATTCTCTAATTTTTCCATTCCACAACAACTCAATTAATTCGTTCACTTTCCCTATACTTATATTAGGCTCCAATATAACTCCATCCTTTGGCAATCCACTTTTAATATTAAAATCTTTTGAGATAAACCCTAAATTAGTTGGATCAGGAATCTTTATAGGTGTATAGATTATTTGACGCTCCACTTTCTTCATCTCAACAATTCCCTTAGCATATAATCCCTGAAGAATCTTCCTGGCCTTAGATGTTGAGCAACCTAATAAAGATGCAGCTCCAGAAACCGCCAATGGACCATAGGTTAATAAGATTTTTAAGAGGCTTCTTTCATCATCTGTTAAATCTGGTAAATTAATTAACCAATTAATACCCCTTCCATACTTACTATGAGCGCATATTTTTCCATTAATAGCACTTATAATTATAGTGGATTGTATAACTCTTTCTTCCAATTTTTTGAAAATGAGACCTTTTACTTCCCTAATGATTCCATCAAATGTAACTTCATAAAAGGGATAAAACACCTTTAATGATGATTCGATTTTCCCTCTCACACCAAATATTCCTCCCAAGCTATTCTTCACACGCTTTATTATACGATCAACAGGTATGACTGGCTCAATATGATATATATTGGCTGGGACTTCGATTTTCTCTATTTGTATTTCCTTTAAGAGATTCTGCAATTTTGAGCCGTCCCAAAGATCGATGTTATATCCCTCGGCTGTTGATACGGCATCAGAAGTGAAATAGGAAGTTGTAATCAAAATCCCCCGATCAACGCCGAGATCCTCAACTTCATGTATAAGTTTCATAACAATCTCTTTATCGATTGGTCTATCATAGGACTTGCATTCGATTATTATTTTAGAGGTATGAAGTGGTGCTTTATATTCTGTATAAACATCTATTTGATGCTCAACACCGGAACGCCCCATAAGTTTCACATTATGTTTAACATCGTATCCCTTAACTGAAAATAGTTTAGTTATAATTTCCTCTAATTTAATCCCCTTTTCATAGCTCTCCATAATCATGAATCGTTATTGAATTCGCTTATTTAAGTTTAATTGAAGGGTAATCAATGATGAGTTACTTACACTTAACTTCAATAATAAACTATATATTTCCCAATGGGGTTTAATGGTGGGCCTCTGGCATGGGGATGAGGAAGGCTGCACCCCTCGATAGGTTCAGGTTTAGGAAGCTACTGGAGATGCTGGAGAAGAAGGAGGGGCGGGGAACCGAGCTCATCAGCGTCTATATTCCACCTGGTAAGCGGGTCAGCGAGGTGATGAATGACCTGAGAAGCGAGTGGGGGACGGCGAGCAACATAAAGTCGAAGACGACGAGGAAGAATGTCCAGGACGCCTTAACGAAGGTTATGGAACGCCTAAAGCTATTCAAGGAGATTCCGGAGACCGGCCTAGCCATCTTCGCCGGAAACATCGCTGGAGACCAGCCAGGGGTGGGCCGCATGGAGACCTATGTGGTCATACCCCCAGAACCGATAACGACATATTATTATCGGTGTGAGCATCGCTTCGTCCTTGAACCCCTCTGGGAACTCCTGAGAACCGAGGATGCCTATGGCATAGTGGTCATAGACGCGAAGGAGACCACCATCGCCCTCGCGAAGGGGAGGCGCATAGAAATCCTCAAGGAGGTCACATCGGGAGTTCCAGGGAAGCATCGAGCTGGAGGTCAGAGCGCCAGGAGATTCGAGAGGCTTAGGGAGATGGCCCTAAACGAGTATTACCGCCGAGTCGGCGAACACATCAACGAGCTGTATCTCAAGATTCCGAATCTGAAGGGAATCATCTTTGGAGGACCTGGGCCGACGAAGAATGAGTTCCTGGAGCGAGACCTCCTCCACTACGAGTTGAAGAATAAGGTGCTAACCGTCGTCGACACCGCCTATACGGGCATCGAGGGTGTGAAGGAAGTCGTCGACAGGGCAAAAGACTTCCTCGAAGGCCTGAGATACAGTGAGGAGCGTCGAATCGTCCAGGAGTTCCTGAAACACGTGGGCCGAGACACCGGCCTGGCGACCTACGGCGATAGGGAGGTGATGAGGGAGCTGCGAAGCGCCAACGTCAGAGTCCTTCTCCTCTCCGAGGGTGTAGAGCGAGAATGGCTGAGGCTGAGATGTCGAGAGTGCGGATATATGGAGGAGCGGATCATAGAGCGAGACGAGCTTGAGAGTTTCATGGAGGGCTTAGCCAACATCATCTGCCCCCGATGCGGCAAAGCAGCCTATGAAGTGGTGGAGCATAAGGAGCTCTTGGAGAGGCTTATAGAGATGGCTGATGAAGTCGACGCCAGGGTTGAGGTCATCTCCACGGAGACGGAGGAGGGAGAGATGCTCCTTAAATCCTTCGGAGGAGTAGCCGCCATATTGAGGCATAGAACCTACTAGGGTTTGAGGGAGAACCTCACCTTAGGATACTCCTCCACCTCATGTTCTCCGCCTCTACCCTCATAGACCTCAACCCGCTTAGCCTTCAAAGTTCCAGCTATATCCTTCACAGCCATCCTCAGCGTCTCAGCCTCGAATACGCTGTCGGCGTATAGCTCGATGGCCTCCATCTCCCTCCCGAGGGGTATGCCCCTACGACTCTTCTCCCGCCTTATGGCCCCTATCACGGCGACGATGAGATCTCCACGCCTCTCAGCCTCCGGATCGATGAGGCTGCGATTCACCTCAGGCCATCGAGAGAGATGTATGCTATCCCCCTCACCCTTCGCATACATGTGGCTGTAAATCTCCTCGGTGATATGCGGGATCACCGGCGCCAGGAGCTGGAGCATACGCTTCACAGCGTAATAGAGCGTCCACTGAGCTGACTCCCTACCCTCGCCGCCATAGAGCCTATACTTCACAGCCTCGATGTAGTGATCGCAGAAGACGTGCCAGACGAAGCTCCGGACGGGTTCAAAAGCCTTCATGAAGAGGCACTCCTCATAGGCCTCGGTGGTCTCGCCGATGAGCCTCTCCAACTTACTCAAAAGCCATCTATCCAGGAGCTCAAGCTTCGGCATCGCGCGGGGCTGATAGTCGACGAGGTGGAGGCTGGCGAACCGGCAGGCATTCCAGAGCTTACGCATAAACCTCCACCCATACTCCACATCACCCCATCTGAAGGGGATGTCTGAACCTGTGCTTCCACCGGCTGCCGCCCACTGCCGAGCTGCATCGGCTCCATACTTATTGAAGACCTCAGGGGTGGCGACGAAGTTTCCTAGGGACTTACTCATCTTCCTCCCATCGCTGCCCAGCACCATGCCGTTGATCAGCACAGCCTTATAGGGTGCCTCATCGAAGAGGGCGAGATGCCTCACCATGAGATAATAGGTCCAGGTTCTGATAATGTCCTGACCATTCGGCTGGAGGGAGGCGGGGAAAAGCTTACGCCAATCAGGCCTATCGGGCCAGCCTGCGTGGATGGCGCAGGTCAACGATGAATCAAACCAGGTGTCAAGCACATCGGTCTCAGGTTCAAACTCCCTTGAGCCACATTTAGGGCAGGGACTTCTGGGCTGTGTATACCTCGGGTCGACGGGCAGCTCATCAGGCTCTGCGAGCTTCACAGCTCCACAGCGCTTACAATACCAGACGGGTATGGGTGTGGCGAAGACGCGTTGACGGCTCAGCACCCAATCCCAATCCAGAGACCTTGCCCAGTCTATTAGCCTATACTTCATCCAGTCTGGATACCACTTGATCTTCAGCGCCATCTCCACAACCCTATCGGTGAGGGCTGTCGTCCTCATGAACCACTGCTCCTTTGACAGAATCTCGATCGGTGTCTTACATCTCCAGCAGACTCCTACATCCTGCTCGATCTCCTCCACACCCCTCAACAAGCCAGCTCTATCGAGGTCTCTGACTATGGCCTCACGAGCCTCCAATATGCTCAGCCCCTCATATGGGCCTGCAAGCTCCGTCATACGTCCACGCTCATCGACGAGCTTTATCACCGGAAGCCTATGCCTCGCCACCATGAGGACATCGCTCTTGTCTCCATAGGTGCAGATCATCATGGCTCCAGTGCCGAACTCAGGGTCGACGCCCTCATCCTCTATTATGGGAACCCAACGCTCAGAGAGGGGCACCCTCGCCTCCTGGCCTACGAGATGTCTGTAACGCTCATCCCTTGGATGCACGGCGAGGGCGACGCAGGCCGGTATATACTCAGGCCTTGTGGTGGCGATCAGGACCTCCCCCTCTTTTAGGCCGAAGGCGATGGTGTATAGGCGTCCCTTACGGTGTTCATACTCCACCTCAGCGTCTGCGATGGCCGTCTCGCATCTTGGACACCAGTTGATGGGGTGCTCCCCCCTATAGATGAAGCCCTTCTCATAGAGGATGAGGAAGCTGAGCTGGATCTTACGCATGTAATCTGGATCCATGGTTCTATATTCGAGGCTCCAGTCTACGCTGCATCCCAGCCTAATGATGGCTCGCTTCATAACATCTATGTAGGTTTCAATCCACTCTTCGCATAGCTTTCTGAATTCATCCGCTGGAATATCCGACCGCTTTATGCCGTGGGCCTTCTCAACAGCCACCTCCGTCGGCAATCCATGGCAATCCCAACCCTGGGGGAAATGTACATTGTAGCCTCTCATCCGCTTGTATCGGGCGACTATGTCGAAGTAGGTCCAGTTTAGGACGTTTCCCATGTGGAAATCTCCGCTGGGATAGGGCGGCGGCGTATCGATGGAGTATCGGGGCCGGGAATCGTCCTCCCAGTCGTATCGGTAGATGCCCCACTCCTCCCA
>CALEIY010000153.1 GCA_937898665.1 Candidatus Bathyarchaeota archaeon
TGGAAGGGGATGCCATGCTCCCATTTACAGGCGATGTAACAGGTTCTACATCTCACGCATCTATTCAGGTTGAATATCAAGGCATATCTGGTCAATCCCCCACCCTCCTCAGCTTCACGATGGAGTAGTTTTTTCCACATCCCCCTGCGTAGGGGGAGACGCTGTAGGGTATTAGCATATTCATCACCACGCCCTCCCCAGCCTTCTTCAGCATAAGCCTCGACCTATGTCCGGCTGCGAAGTATATCCAGAGGGCGTCTGGATGGAGGGCCTCCGTCAACCTTATCCTCCCCCTCTCCCTTACCCCTATCGCTCTCTCATCTATTACGCAGGGATCGTCCTCGCTTCTAGGCCCAACACATTCGAGCTCCACGAGGTCTCCATCTCGTAGACCCAGCTTCCTCGCCCTCTCTGCGTTTATGTATATCGCCGTATAGGGGCATCCAGCCTCTATGGCATCCTCCATCAACGCCCTGTTGTGCTGAGTTGCACTCTTCTGATGCCATACGGCTTTACCCCCTATTAGATAGAATTCATCCCTCCCCCTCGGCTCCGCTATCGGGATGTATCGTGGTATAGGGTGAACATGGGGATTTCCAAACCACCGTGACTTAGGGTTGTGGTAACACTCCTCTGACAGCTCATTTGAATATATCTCGAATCTCCCACTCCTCGTCCCTATGGGCTTGAAGAGCACATTATACTCTAGGGGATGACTCTCATGGTAGGGGCCCTCCTCGATGAGCTTTCTGCTGGTAACCCTTGGGTAGAGACCTGCCTCCTTCAGCATCCTATCCCACCATCCATACTCCAAGTCTAGATTCTTGAAGAAGCGGTTCATCCCAAGCCTCTCAGCCACCTTTATGAGGAACCAGCTTAGAGGCTTTGAGTCTCCCTGTGGGGGTATTGCCGCTGAGCGCATGTATATGACAAGATGCTCTCGATCATCGACGCCTAGATAACTCCTCTGATATAGATGGAATCTCTCTATGTAGGATGCCTCTGGGATAACGTAGTCGGCGAGATCTATGAACTCCTTGGGAAGCTGATCCCCGACTACGATGAGGTCGAGCTTCTTAAGACACTCCCAAACCCATTTGGAATCAGGCTGGGTTACCGCGGAGTTCTCCGCCGTTGATAATATCGCTCTGATCTTCCCCTCCTCTATGGCCTTGAAGTGAAGCCAGGGTAAAGCCTGAGTTGAGGGATGGAAATCTCTCGGGGTCTTATAGCATGGAGCCTTATCGATCAGCCTCTTATCCATAAGGTTTCCCCACGGCCCTGGGACAAATTCCCTCCCCTCTAGATAGTCTGGAACCTCTGGAGGCCTCGGCCATCCAACCCCGAGGTTGTAGGTATGCTTCAATATATAGAAGCCACCTGGCCTATCTATGTTGCCCAAAAGAAGGTTGAGGGCGCTGTAGGCCCTTAGGGTCTGGAACCAATTGGAGTATCTCCCAGAGGTGAAGCCGGGGTAGACCACCACTGAGGGCCTATTCGCGCCTAGCTCTAGGGCGAGTTGGATTACTCGCTCCCTTATCTCCGCTATCCTCCATCCATGCTCCTTGACGGTTCTCTCAGCCTCCTCATGGAGGAGTTGTAGAGCCGTCTTGCATCTAACCGGTCCATCGACCCCCTCAACCTCGAAGATCCTCCCCAGGCCGAGGGTGATGCCACCCCTCTCACCGGCGGGTGGTAGAGGTGTGGGAGCTGAGGACTCCTCATCCCAGGCGAGGTAGCGCCCCTCCCCATCCCGCACGGCCTTCCCATCTTCCCCTATGAGCTGGGGAGCATTCGTATACCTCAGTAGGAAATCCTCATCGAACAAGGCCTCGTCGATCAGCGTCTTGATCATCAGCATCACCATCACAGCGTCGCAGCCAGGCCGTATCGGTATCCACTCATCGCACCAGGGAGAGGTGTCACTGAGCTTTGGGTCGACAACTATGAATTTACAGCCCCTCCTCCTCGCCTCATTTACGAGGGCGTAGGTTGGAACGGCGCAGGAAGATGCGAAGAGAGTTGTCCCGGGGAAGTTTTGCCCCGCTATCACGGCGATCCTCGTCCTCAGCAGGTCGGCCACGCCAACGACGAGGCTTGAAGCATGATTCCCGCCGAAGGTGACAACCTTCTCCACGAGGTGATCTCCAAAGCAGACTTGGCCATGGATGTAGGATATGCCAGTCCCCATGACAGCGCTCCAGTAATGTATAAAATACATGTTATCCTGCTGCCTTGGACACCCCCACCATATCTCAAAGCTCTCCGGATGACCCTCCTGGATGTAACGTCTTAACCTCTCCGCGACAGCCTCGATGACCTCATCCCATGTACAGGGAATAAACCTCCCCTCACCCCTCTCCCCAATCCGTTTTAAAGGCTGTAGAATCCGATCTGGAGCGTAGACCCGGCCTAGGATTCCGGCGAAGGCCTTGCCACACAGCCGTCCATCCCATCCAGGTAGCTCCTCACCCCTGACGTCGACGACTCGCCCATCTCTCACCTTAACCTTCATCGGGGCACCTACACACATAGCACAGGCGGTATGAACCCAACGCTCACCCATATCAACCGAGATAGACTCCCAAAGGCCTTAAGCGTGATGGAA
>CALEIY010000154.1 GCA_937898665.1 Candidatus Bathyarchaeota archaeon
GTATAGGGGCCGCGATTCGTGATGGTGAATTTAACCCCACCGGAGGGTTCAGCTTTAACTCTCCTCAGCTCCAATTTTTCCTGCGTCATCTTAAGGTCTCTCTGATGCATCTCCCTGACAACCTTCTGATAATTCATCTGGGTTCTTGTGTTTAGGAGGAAGAGGCTGTAGCCCGTGAGGATGATGAGAAGCATGAAGGCTGCGCCTATAATGGTGCCCTGACCCCGCTTAGCTCTCCCAGAGATAGGCATAGGTAACCCCCCTCTCACTCACGATGGTTATCTCATAGCTAGAACCCTCCTCTATAGGTATGGGGGATTCAAAGCAGATCCATCCCATCTCAGAAGTGTATATCTCCTCCCCCCTCCCTCCATAGTATGTTGAGACCCTGACACCGTTAACGTAGACGTCAGCAATAGCTACATCGATTAAACCATAGTTTAGAATGGTCACATTCAACTTATCATCTCCAAGCCATAAAACAGAGACAACCCTAAACCTCTCCTCAGCCCTCTCAGACTCGATCTCAACCTGAGATTGTAAATAGCTCTGCTGTAACCCCGTCGCCGTAAGAGCATAACTATATAGAAATGTTCCGAGAACTGTGACTATTAAAAGCAGCATGAGACTCGCAATAATCTCACTCACTCCTCTCTCTCTTCTATCACGCATCTTGGGGCCTCCACCATCTAAATTGAGATCAAAAATAGTAGTACTAGCTTGCCTTCACCGTGAATACTAGGTTGGTTCCATCTGTGGCGACGAGCTTCACCTCATAAGTCTTACCGGATTTGTAATCTATATTGGTGCTTATAGTGATCTCTTCAACAGCTCCTTCATTTATTGTTTTATCTATATCAATTTGTGTTCCATCTACGTATGCTTTATCTAGAGTTACGCTTCCCTTTCCAATGTTCCTGACATAGGCCGTTATCTTGAGTTTCCCATTATCATCTTCAGCCTTTGCGGAGTCTAGTGATAGTGTTCCTGGGGTTGTGGAGCTTCCTAGTCCTCCTAGGTATCCCATGGTGTAGGCGTAGATTATGGCTCCGGCTGCGACGGCTAAGACCATCAATAGTAGGGTTGCGATGAAGGTGGAGATGCCCCTATACTCATATTTTCCTGACATATCGATCGACCGAGCGTTTAGGCATATCTGCTCCTAATATAGATTATGGATTTTAAGCCCATGGTTCCCCTTCCCGAGACAAAAAGATGCATAAAACATCGTTTAGGAGGGATTTAATTTGATAGAATCATTCAAAATAATCTGAGTTAAGAATTCTTAAAATGAGGGCGGCTAGGCTGTTTTATGGAGGGATGCGGGGTTTCTTAGGACGACGACCCGCTCAACCTTATAGCCGTCTCCATCCCCCTTGAGGATCTCCTCGAGGGCATCCTGTGGGTTCTCCACCTCTTTATCGGTGGAGAATATGAGGAAGACATAGTTTCTAGCCTCATTCATCACGCATCCCTCCATCAGACCCATCCCATCCATCCCATCACCCCACACGTATACATGTTCTACACATCTACATTATATCATATTTCCGATATATCCATCCTAAGGCCCTGGAAATCCTATATAAAGTTTACTCATCCATCTCCCAAATACATACTGAGGATAGTTTTGGAGCTCTGATCCAGTTGAGCATCACATTTTAGTCTCCTTCCAGGGAATCTCTAAAACATGGAGATCATCCAGCGATTGAGGGAATGCCCATATCTCCACCTAACCCTCAGCCCAGAAGCTCCTCCAGGAGCATATGGAGAAGGCCCTAAGGTCGCTGAGGAGCTCCTAAGGGAAGCTGGAGATATGTCCGCATCCTATTGAGGCATCTACTCGAAGATGAGCGGAGACACCATGAGATACTCAACTACATAGCCGAGAGGCTGATGCAGACCAGCTGAAAATTTAATAGCCCCTATAGGGAGAGTGATCTCGGCGGCCGCTGTGGTGTAACGGTAGCACAAGGGCCTGTGGAGCCCTTGGACCGGGTTCGACTCCCGGCAGCGGCCTCCCAGAGAAAGATTAAAACCCATCCCATATTTGATCAGTTATCGGGCGGAGGTTGCCAAGCCTGGCCAACGGCGCAGCCCTGAGGAGGCTGTCCCTTAGGGGTGCGTGGGTTCAAATCCCACCCTCCGCACCAAATTCGTTGGATTTCTAAGGGTCTTTTTGGGGTTGTTTTGGGGAAAGAAGCTGGTTTATTGTTTATCCGTATTTTAGGGTTTTTCTGAATCTGCGGGAGGGTTTAAATTTTTCTTTTGGGGTTTTAGGCTTGATGGCTAGAGATTCGACTAGGCGGCGTCTGCTTGGGGTTTTGGCTGATGGTGTTCCCCGTAGTGCTCTCGACCTTATCCGGGCTACGGGTTTGGGGGCTGATGCGGTTTATGCTTCCCTGTATCGTTGTTGGCGGAGGGGTTTGGTGCTTAGATCTGAGAGGCCTATTTTTGTTCGTCGTCGCGGCAGGGGGAGCTCGGGTCCGAATACGAGGGGGTATTATCTCTATGTTTTGAGGCCTGAGGGGGTGGATGAGCTTCTCCTTGACGGCGTTAGGTTTGTAGGCTTTGATGAGCGGTATCTCGATCCCCGTGGAGGAGGAAGCCAGAGCCGGGCGGGCTTGATCCTGGAGTTTCTACGCCGCCATAGGGAGCGAGCCTTCTTCAGCAGCGAGATCTACCAGGCCCTGAAGGATATGGGCGTGAAGCGGAGCGACGTGATGGCGAATGTCCGTCGTTTTCAGCGTAGGGGCCTCGTCTATGTCCGGGGCTATAAGAGTGATGAGGGGGAGACCCC
>CALEIY010000155.1 GCA_937898665.1 Candidatus Bathyarchaeota archaeon
AGGAGCATCGGCTCTAAAGCCTAGGAGGGGTAGGAGGAGGCGATTCTCCACAACCCCCCTCAGCTGCCTATCGAGGCTGAGGATCAACGGCACATCGGCCTCATGTAGAGACCCGTGGGAGCGGAGCTCCACATCCCTGTAGGGAGAACTTGGATTTAGGCCGAGGGTGTATTCCTCCTCGGCTAGAAGCATCAAGTCTCCGATCCTGTCTCTTGGGAGCCTAAATCTCTCAGCTGCCTCGTCCCTGGTGAGGGCAAGCTCTATGCCCTCAGCCTCGGAGAGGATGCGCCTCGCCTCTTCGACATCTTCGAGGTAGAGGTAGGCTGAGCCTCCCAGATTCATGTGATGAACGTAGTGCTCATCCCTGATGGCTGCTGTTAAGTGGGCCTCTATGCCATGCTCAGCCAACAGCCTAACGGGGTCGAGGTTCACCCTTTTGGCTCTCATGCCATGGTCAGCCGTCAAGCCGAGGATGACCCCGAGGCCATAGATGGCTTCAAGCTCCTCATCGATGGCGCTTAGGTAGTCTCGCACCTCATCGTCTCCTGGGCCATGTTTATGGAGCATGTAATCCGTCGTCGAGGCATAGATCAGATCCCAGCGGTGATGCTCCACCTCCCATCTCAAGGCCCTCAGAAGCCATAGGTCCGCCTCAGCCGTATAGATGGAGGGCGGCCGTCCCAGGGCCTTGACTATCTCATCGCTGGGCTTCTCCACCGAGTAGGAGTGGGTCACCCCCCTGGAGAGGAGTCTGCGGAGTTTATCCTTCACCGTTAATAGCAGCGTTCTGAGGCCTCTCCTCGAAGCCTCCTCCAGTAGTGTTGGGCATCTAAGGAAGACGGCGTCATCCATGTAGATGTCCAGCCCCCTGACTCTGTCATAGTAGGTGTTCCCCGAGATCCCATGCCTCTCAGGGTAGGAGGCTGTGAGTATGGAGGCGTGATTGATGTTGGTTACCGAGGGTATCATCGCCTTGGCGGTTGTGGAGACGCCCTCCCTTATTAGGGCGTCTATGAAGGGCGTGTCGGCAGCCTTCAGGTAGTTCCAGTCAACCCCGTCGAGGCAGAGGGCGACCACCGTCATCGACATCCCTCCAGGTAGTTTAGGAGCTCCCCTAGATTCTCGATGACCTGGCAGTCCTCCTCCAACAGCCTACGGCTCCACTCGGTTTGGGTGAGGAAGCCGAGGAAGGGGACTCCAGCTCTCCTAGCCGTCTCCAAGTCTGTGGTCGTATCCCCTATATAGAGAGCCTCAGATGGATCCACCTTCAACAGCTCTATCACGGCGAGTAGATGCCCTGGATCGGGCTTTGGATGCGGCACATCATCCCTCGCTAGGAGGGCGTCGACATATCGCCGTAGGCCTACCCTTTTGAGGCTTCTCTCGGCGTAGAGTCTACAGCTCCTGGTTGCCACCCCTATCTTTAGGCCCCTCGCCCTCAGCGTCTCCAGGACTTCGGGGGCCTCCGGATTCATCTTCACCCTCGGGAGGGCTTCAACCTCTATCTGGCTGAGGGCCTCGTCGATACGTTTCATCAGCCTCCTCCAATCGGCTTCGCCGCCTCCCTGCTCTATGTATCGGTGATGGGCGAGGTTGAGCATCTCCCAGATTTTAAGACCATCAAACCCCTCCAACTCGACTCCGGCTTCTCGTAGCAGCCCCCTTATCGCCTCCCTCATCCTCCGATAGTCGAGCTGCGAATCTATGAGGACTCCATCGAGGTCGAAGACTACGGCCTTAAACCTCATTTATAGAAAGGGTCGTCGACACTCCCTTAAATCATCAACCACATAGACCTTGGAGGCTTGGGCTTGCTCTACCTCGTCTTCACGACGGGGAGATGTAACCTCAGATGCCTCTACTGTGGAGGCAGCTTCGATCCACGGGTAGTCCCCTGGAGCGTCCAATATGATGTGGAAGACCTCAAGGGCTTCATGGAGGGAGATCCAGAACCCATAGTGGGATTCTATGGAGGCGAACCCCTCCTAAACGTCGAGTTCATCGAGAGGGTTATGGATGAGATTCCCGATGCCATATACCTCATCCAGACGAATGGCCTCCTCGTCGAGAGGCTCGATGAGGCCTACTGGAGACGCTTCGACACGGTTCTCCTCTCCATCGACGGCAGAAGGGAGACGACAGACTACTATAGGGGGAAAGGCGTCTACGATAGGGTTCTCAAAGCCGCGAGGTGGCTACGGGAGAGGGGATTCAGGGGAGACCTAATAGCCAGGATGGCCATCTCGGAGCAGAGTGAACCCTACGCTGAGATAACGCATCTCCTCAGCCTCAAACTCTTCGACCACATCCACTGGCAGCTCGACGCCGTCTGGAGCGATAGATGGAGAGACTTCAAGGGTTGGGCATGGCATCGCTACCTCCCAGATATGAAGAGGCTGATAGAGCTGTGGATAAGGGAAGCTGAGAGAGGTAGAATCCTAGGGCTGGTTCCCATACTCGGAGTGTTGAAGGCAGCCATATCGGGCCGCCCCCTATCAAGGCCGCCGTGCGGAGCCGGTTCGACGGCCCTCTCCATCTCAACAGACGGAAGAGTCCTCGCCTGCCCCATAGCCGTTGAGGAATCCTGGGCTGAACTCGGAGACGTTAGGCACAACACCTGGAGGGAATGTATAGGCCATGTGGGCATAGGGGAGCCATGCACCAGCTGCAAATACGTCGACTACTGCGGAGGCCGATGCCTCTATGCATACAAGGAGCGCCTATGGGGTGAGGAGGGCTTTAGGGCTATCTGCCAAATCACATCCACCACGATAGACCTAATCCTCCGCATCAAGCACCGAGTCCAGGAGCTCCTGAGGGAGGGCATCATAGATTGGGGGAGCCTAAACTACCCACCCTACAACAACTCGACGGAGATAATTCCCTAGATCCCTTTATATGATTGCTACCCCTTACCACCTGGTGGTATGGATGGTTAAGAAGATCAGCATCAGCATACCGGAAGAGCTGTTAAGATTACTTGATGAGGCTGCGGAGGAGGAGGGAGTCTCAAGAAGCCGCCTCATAGTTGAGGCCATCAGCAGCCACCTCGCTGGGCGTCGAGGGAGGCTGAGAGAGCCGAGAATCTATCCGACGGTTCTGTGGAAGCTTCGAGCCTATGGGGGGAGGAGGCTTCGATCCCCGAGAAGGGTGGGGAGAAGAATTGAGGATGAGTGGATCATCGAGGAGTATCAGGGTTCCATATGCACATGATGGCTTAGACGAGGATGGGGAGCGAATCCCAGATATCCCCATCCTATACCTCACACTACGCTCTGAGAGGGGGAGGGCGAGGGGGCCAGCCATAGTGGATACGGGCTTCGACGGAGGCATCTACCCAAACATAAAAGTCATCAAAATCCTACAGGGACTAAAACCCCTCAAGGTTAAGAGGATAGAAAGCCCACTATACGAACCGATAGAATGCGAGATATATAACGTGGAGGCAGCCCTCCTCGATAGGGGAAGCGGCCAACAAATCCACCTCGGCACGGTCAACCTATACGTCCCAACAGAGCCAGAATACCTCTCAAACGAAGTCCTAATAGGTAGAGAGATACTCAACAAACTCGATATAAGACTCAACGGCAGATGGACGGAGATAAAAACCAGATAGATTCAAATCCCCCCACAAAAATATGATGAAGAGGGCCGGTAGATC
>CALEIY010000156.1 GCA_937898665.1 Candidatus Bathyarchaeota archaeon
TTGATTCTGCCCTTCATCCCGTTAGGTTTTGGTTTTGGTGTTTTATAGGTATTGGCGTCTGCCCCGCCATTCTGTTGGGTGTAGGTGTTTTAGGTTTTCCACCCTGCGGTATATAGGGTCTGAGCTTATGAGGGTTAGGTCTTCTGTGAGGGCTGCAGCTGCGTGTAGGCTGTCGAAGTAGGTTAGGTTGTTTTCCCTCCTCAGTCTGTGGGCTTCTGCATGGTATCTGGGTTTGTCGGTCATCAGCGTTATCGAGTAGTATTCGAGGAGGTCGTTGAGGTGTCTCTGGAAGGCTTCATAATCCTCTATTATGAGCCTCCTGGAGAGCCATAGCATCTCAACCTCTATGAGGGTGTAGGGGGAGAGGGTGAGGTTATCCTCCTCCGCTATCTCTATGTAAATCCTGTGGAGGCGATCCTCCTCGTTTAGGAGGGCTATTAGGAAGTCTGTTTCGACTATCGCCAACGCCTTGAGGCCTCCCTCTTAAGCTGTTCCTCGGCCTCCCTCCTCAACTCCCTGAGTTCTCCCTCCACATCGGTGATGTTCACCCTCACCGTCCTCCTTAAGGTTTCGAGGGGATTTCTGGCGGGCTCGATGGTGATCCTCCCCCCCTCAACTCTAAGCCTGGCCATCCTCCCCAATCCGATGCGCTCCCTCACAGCCTTAGGTATGACGATCCTCCCCCTCCTATCCACCCTGACCAGGGTCTCCATCCCATCCCAATTCATTTATAGTCCCACTTATAATCTATCCCATTTCAAAAATGTGGGTTGCCATAAAAGGGGTTTATCCTGGGATTATGGCGAAGACCCTCGCTGGGAACCCTGACCCATTCTCCGGTTTTGGCCATGTGACGATGACGAGGGCGCCATACTCCGGAACCTTGTCGAGGTTTGTGAGTAGCTCTATCTGGTATTTGTTGAGGGAGAGCACATAGGATTCGCAGGCGTATATGCCCCTGGTTGTGTTGACCCCTGGATCCGTGTCCGTCGGCTCGTGGCCTATGGCTGTTACGTTTCTGACTTCGAAGAGGTATTTGAGGGCGCTTAGAGTCCAGCCTGGATAGTGGGCTACGCCCTCCGCATCCTCATTCCTCATCGCCGCCATGTCAGGCCATCTCTTAGACCAGTCTGTCCTCATGGCGACGAAGGCCCCCTCGGGTATTGGGCCATGCTTGGCTTCCCACGCCTTTATGTCGTCGACTGTCAGCACGTAGTCTGGGTTTTCAGCCACCTTCTCATGGACGTCGATGACTACGAGGGGCAGCACCATCCACTTGACTGGCAGCTCATCTATCGTCTTCAAGCCCTTATGGAAGTGTGCAGGCGGATCACAGTGGGTTCCCCACTGCCCTACGTGGCAGAAGTATTCTGCGTAGAATCCTGAGCCCATTGTTCCCACGCCTGGCTCATACCAGTAGAGAATCTCCCTCTTGGAGTCTGGGAAGCCTGGCCAGTGGGGTATCCCAGGTCTGAAGCTGTGGGTTAGGTCGACGAACTTCTTAGGCTTAATATACTTGAAGTAGAGATCCCAGAGGTCTGCTGGAACCTTACCCTCCAGCTCCTCCACCTCAGCCCTAAGCTCCGAGATCTCTGACTCCAGATCCTCACGGGTCTCCTCCAGCTTATCGACCATCTCCAGGAGCTCCTCCTTATCGCTCTTCAGCTCCGAGACCTGGGTCTCAAGGCTGGTCTTAGCCTTCTCCAGATCCGAGATCTTCCGCCCATAGATGGATCCAGCAATCCCATAGCCTGCTCCAACGCCTATTAGGAGACCGATGATGAAGAGGGCCGCCCAGACGATGGAACCCCTCTTCTCGGCCATTATGATCCCCAATAATTACTTACTATTATTAGCTAATACCTTAAAACTTAACCCCTTTTGCTTTAGTATACCCGTGTCCCCGCTCGGGTGGATGAGGAGACTAAGCGCCGGATGGAGCGTTTGAGTCATGTAAATTGGAGTGGGTTATCAGGGAGGCTATTCACCGTGTTTTGGAGGGTGAGGGTTTGAGGAATCTCGCTAAGGCTGTCCTCCTGAATGAGCGGATCCTCATCAGGCCCAGGGCTGGTTGGAGGGGTGTCGATGAGATCAGAAGGTGGAGGGGGAGGCGCTGAGCTTGTTGTCGACGCCAGCGTCGTCAAGTGGTATGTCCTCGAACCAGATCGAGAGGAGGCGCTGAGGATTAGGGAGGACTACATCGACGGCCAAGTCGAGCTGGCGGCTCCAGCCCTCATGCCCTTCGAGGTCTTGAACGCCGTGAGATATTCCGCCGATCAATTGGAGGTTGAGAGGCTGATGGATGTAGCTGAGAGCCTCTCCCTCTACGGCTTCAGGCTCTATGGGCTTAAAGGCGAATACGCCAGGCTAACAGCCAGGATAGCCCTGGAGAACAACCTAACCATCTATGACGCCTCCTACGTCGCCCTGGCCGAGAGGCTGAACACAACCCTATATACAGCCGATGAGAGACTCATAGAGGCCCTGAGCGGGGAGTATAGGGGGCGTGTAAAACTCCTCAGCGAATACCCCCATCGACGAGCCTCCTAACCGAGATTCTCGGCCTCC
>CALEIY010000157.1 GCA_937898665.1 Candidatus Bathyarchaeota archaeon
GTCATGCCAGCCTCGAAGCTTACCCTCGTCCTCAGCGATGGAAGCTCGAAGAGCATTATCAACGTCTTACCCTTCAAGGCCTCGGAATACTTCTCAGGCCTCAGCTTCATCCTGTCAGCCAGGTCCAGAATCTCTATGACCTCCTCCCTTGAGAGGTCGAAGTCGCTGAGGATGTGACGCACCATATCTATCGAAGAGAGAAAGGGGTGAAGATTATATAGCTTAGACGGTCTTTAGGAACTCCACCGTCGTGAGGGTTTTCACACCCAATTTAGCTGCCTTATCCCTCATCTCGACGTCGTCGGTTAGGAGGGTGAGCCCCATCCTCTTGGCGATATAGATATATGATGCATCATAGAAGGGGAGGGAAAGTTCAAGGGCTAAATCCTCCACCTCATCTAATTCTCCCTTATCTAATTGTATCTCTCTGATGAAGCTCAATAGCTTCATCCATCCCCTCATCGTTC
This sequence comes from Candidatus Bathyarchaeota archaeon, assembly GCA_937898665.1. GTDB lineage: Archaea > Thermoproteota > Bathyarchaeia > TCS64 > B23 > B23. Next base: position 468 of record CALEIY010000157.1, read on the forward strand.
TCTTAGGATTCTCTATTAGACCTCTCCTCCACTCCACCCAGAGGGCGTTTCCAATCTCGTATTTGGTGAGATCGATTATGGCGGATGCATCGATGATCTCCACCATCACGTCTCTCTTCCTCTTAAGGAGGGTGTAGAGGGCTGAGGCGTCGATTAAATATCTTAGGTCTCCCTCCTCCTCCACTCCCTTATAACCTCCCTAAACTCCTCTTCCGATATCTCCCTCATACCTCTGAGAATATCCTCTATCGCCTCCTCCAGCTCCTTTCTCCTCCTACGCTTAATCTCCTCCTCCAGAGCCCTCTCCACCACTTCCCTGAGGTCTATGCCCAGCCTTTTAGCCTCCTCCCGAAGCTCCCTCTTCACTCTTATACTGACAACGACAGACATTTGTAATACAGAAAGTTGTAAACAAAATAAGGTTTACGTCTACTCACCCTTCAGCTTCTTCTTTATAGACCACGCTGTGACCGTCGGCAGGCCCCAGAGTTCTATGAAGCCGACGGCGGCCGTCTGGTCGAAGGTTGATGATAT